>NZ_JBHSPC010000037.1:91261-201079 GCF_042656345.1 Streptomyces incanus | reverse complement strand
CATCCACCACGCTGACCAGCCGCGTTGCCTTACGCCTCACGAACTACAGCTGCCGTGACAGTCCCGGCAACAGCGTGGCAGGGCCGGGTGGGCCCCCTGATCCGGCATTCCGCCCCTCGCAACTATCGACCACGCTGTTCAATGTCGCGGACAAAGACCGCCGGAGTGGGATCGGCATATCCGTGGCATATCCGTGGCGTATCCGTACCTGCCCGGATGGGCTAATGCCCCGGTGCAGATAGCGCGAGAAGGCGTCCCCGGAGCCGGGGGCCGTTCTTGCCTGCCGTCGGGTGTGTCGGACCGGTCGAAGCGAGCGGCAGCGCACGCGGTTTCCGGTTCGCCTCCGTTTCACACCCCTGTCGCCGGCACAGGCCCGCCGCGAGCACCACGAACAAGCAGGTGAGGCCGCTGGAGCGCGCCGCGCAGCTCAGGCGGGGTGCTCGCCGGGACACATCGGGGCGGGTGCTTTCCGGTCGACTGGCAGAAGGGGACCTGTGGGGGGAGCATTTTCCTCACGAATCCGCACCACGCGGGCTGACCCGCGGATCGATGATGCGGTGGCGAACGGCGAACGGCGGACATGGTGCGAAGCGGAAGAAGGTGCGGCCCCATGGACGGAAATACCGGCGGGAAGCTACGCCGGATGTTCCTGGCCGCGTCGTCGGTCCTGTGCGTTCTCGCGGGAGTGTCGTGCGCCCCTCGCGGCGCCTCTGCCACCAGGACCCCGGACTGTGAGCGCACCCTGGTGGGAGTGGCCCACCCTGACGACGACCTCTACTTCATCGATCCAGAGATCCGTGAAACCGTCCGGGCCGGATGTCAGGTCACCACCGTTTACCTCACCGCGGGCGATGACGGCAAGACGCCTCGGCGGGCGGCCCTGGAGTATGTCGAGAACAGGGAGAAGGGCGTACGCGCGGCCTACGCCGAGGTGGCGGGGGTGCCTGACCGCTGGACCGACAGGACTGTACGGGTCAACGGCCGCAGCATCCGGTCCGTCACGCTCGACGGCGCCGCCGCCACGGTACGACTGGTCTTCTTCGGACTCCATGACGGTCTCCCCCGGGGGCAGGGCGAGGACAGCCTGCTCAAACTGTTCGTCGGCACCCGCCAGAGCATCCCGTTCTTCGAGAGCGAGGAGAGCATCACCGGGGAACAGCTCGTGAGGAGCCTCTCCGCCCTGGCCCGGCAGGACAAAGCGCAGAGGATCCTCACCCTCGACTACGACAACGCCTCGTTCGCCTTCGGGCTCAGCGGAAGAGTCGACCACAGCGACCACGGTATCGGGGCCCGCTACTTCAGGCAGGCGGGATACACCGCCGGGATCCCCGTGTCCTCCTACCTCGGGTACACGATGTCACCGCTGAGCCCCAACCTTCCCCAGGACCAAGTACCCCCGAAAGAGGCAGCCGTCAGGCGCTATCTGGCTCAGGTCGCCTGCGGCTCCCGCGACTGCGGCACCACCGCTCTCTACGAGAGACCACTTCCGCTCGACGCGTTGAAGTGGGTCCACCGCCAGTACCGGCAGATCCGCCGCAGTCCTCGTCCGGGAGAGATCCTGGCGGACATCGGAAGGACCACCGCCCACACGGGCAGAGACCCTGAGCAGTGCCTCGAAGCGGTGCGGGCGGAACCGGAGAACGGCGCCGTCAGGCTCAACAGCTGTGGGGGTACCACTGAGCAGAAATGGGACATCCGGGACGACGGCACCATCAGGTCGCAGCGCTTCCGGGGCTACTGCCTCGCCCTGGTGACGGCCGGAGTGGGACTGGCCCGGTGCGCCCCGGCACGCGCGGAACAGCGGTGGACACAGGAGCCGTGGCAGAGCACCACCTGGAAACGCACGGCGTGGCGCATCGCGGGGGCGAAGAACATGTGCCTCTACCAGGACGACCGGCACCTTCCCCCGCGATGGGACTCAGGAGCGGATCGCAGCCCCCGACTCGGCCTGATCAGGTGCGACGCGCAGACCCAGCCCGGCATCTTCTGGAGTCGACACGATCCCGAGCACCCCGCGTCGACGGGCGGGTGAGCCGTCCGAGCGGCGCCCCGCCAAGTCCGGTGTCCGTCGAACCGTGCCCCTCACGGCAAAGGGAACGCAGCCGACGACACGGTCTCCAGCGGAACGCGAGGCGACCTCACCCGAAGTCCGACACACTCCTGCTTCGGCAAGCCTGCGTTCCGCGTAATTCGAGGGCCATGGAGTCCTTGCCGGGCTGAAGGCGCGGGCACCACCCTCACCAAGCCCCGGACCGACCTCCTGGCCAAGCTCGGCATCCCCGCACCGAAGCAGATCATCACGCTCGAACCCGCACCCCGCTGACCAGCACGAACACCAGCGCTCAGAGAGACGCCTCTCAGGCGCTCTCACCCATGTCCGCGCAGGTCACGCCCCAGATTCGCGACTCCAGACCGCTGAATTACGCGGAACGCAGACAGGAGGGCAAGGTCGCTCCGGTGGCCGGCAGCAGTCAGGTCCTCGACCTCGCGGACTCCTTCTTCGACATCTTCGACGCGATCACGCCGACGTGGACATACGACGACAACGGACAGGGCCCGGGCGACCGACGCGAAAGGGAACTCGCCGCCATGCTCTCCTTCGCCGAACACTCCCCGCGATGAGTGGGGCTCGGCTACGCGTCACCGATGAAGACGGTGTGATCTGGGAAGACCCCTCGGAACAGCAGGTTCAGCGCCTGTATGCCGGACTCGACCTGCGTCGCCGTTTCCTCGGCCTGGAGAGACTCGACGTTCCCCCTTCGGAATCCGGGGAGCATTACCTTCAGGTCCCGGCTCAACGACGATCTGACCGTCGAGATCGAGCACCGGGACGGAAGCGCTGCCGCGCACTACCGCGCCGAGGCCGATGTGCCGTCCGACCAAGGGGGGAGCGAGAGCGTCGAGCCGGTGCTGCTCGGATGGGCGGTGGGGCGTGCGGGCCGGCGCGCCCGATTCCCGTGGACGCGGTGGGACGTGACGCGGGAGTGCCCGTGGGACGAGAACTCCACGATCGACGGAGAATGAACCTGGGGCCGGCCGGAGAAGGAGGGGCGTCGAGATCGCCGAGAAGGTCGACACACCCGAGGCGGTCGGGGCCTTCCCGGTACGGCAGGCGAGGCTGTGACCGGCCCCGGTCGGGACCGCGAGGTCGGCCGCGTTTGATCCCAGCCACCCCCGGGGTATTCTCTCCGTCCCGATTGGCCAGGCCGCTGCCCGCTGTGGCAGACTAGCGGGGTTGCTCGGTCGAGTGCCGATGCTGCGCGTCTCCCGCCGGGAGGACCGGAAGCGAGTCCCACAGTACTCGTCGTCCCATGCATTACATCGAGAGATGTAGGGGCGGACGTACGGGAATCTTCCGGGAAGCGTCAGCGGGGTGCAGACCAGGCGCCCGGTGGGCCTCTCGCCCCCGCCCGCGGTTCCGGAAGGGCCCGCACTCCCATGCAGGGAAGTTCCGACAAGGGACATTCATGTCAACGGGAGCGCGACACGCCCGACCGCGTGGGTCGGAGGAGGGGAGGGTGAGTGACAGAGCAGGCAAACCATCGGGTTCCGGAGCGTTACTAGAGACAGGACTACGAAGTAGCCATGGCGGGACAGAAGATCCGCATCCGGCTCAAGGCCTACGACCACGAGGTCATCGATTCCTCGGCGAAGAAGATCGTCGAGACGGTGACGCGTACTGGTGCGTCGGTCGCGGGCCCGGTGCCGCTGCCCACTGAGAAGAACGTGTACTGCGTCATCAAGTCGCCGCACAAGTACAAGGACTCGCGCGAGCACTTCGAGATGCGCACGCACAAGCGCCTGATCGACATCCTCGACCCGACCCCCAAGACCGTTGACTCTTTGATGCGACTCGACCTCCCGGCCGGTGTCGACATCGAGATCAAGCTCTGAGGCCGGTGATCTGAAGAGATGACAAAGCAGATCAAGGGCATCCTGGGCGAGAAGCTCGGCATGACGCAGGTGTGGGACGAGAGCAACCGTGTTGTTCCCGTCACCGTCGTCAAGGCCGGACCCAACGTCGTCACCCAGGTCCGCACGAACGATGTCGACGGCTACGAGTCCGTCCAGATCGCCTTCGGCGAGATCGACCCGCGCAAGGTGAACAAGCCCCTCAAGGGTCACTTCGCCAAGGCCGACGTCACCCCCCGCCGCCACCTCGTCGAGATCCGCACGGCCGACGCCGCCGAGTACACGCTCGGTCAGGAAGTCACCGCCGAGGTCTTCGAGGCCGGCATCAAGGTCGACGTGACCGGCAAGAGCAAGGGCAAGGGCTTCGCCGGTGTCATGAAGCGTCACAACTTCAAGGGCCTCGGCGCCGGACACGGCACCCAGCGCAAGCACCGCTCTCCCGGCTCCATCGGTGGCTGCGCCACCCCGGGCCGCGTGTTCAAGGGCCTCCGCATGGCCGGCCGCATGGGCAACGAGCGGGTCACCACCCAGAACCTGACCGTCCACGCCGTTGACGCGGAGAAGGGTCTGCTGCTCATCAAGGGCGCGGTTCCCGGTCCGAACGGCGGCCTCGTCCTGGTCCGCACTGCGGCCAAGGGGGCCTGAGGTAACCGATGAGCACTGTTGACATCCTTTCGCCTGCCGGCGAGAAGACCGGAAGCGTCGAGCTCCCCGCGGAGATCTTCGGCGTGGAGAAGATCAGCATCCCGCTGATCCACCAGGTCGTCGTCGCGCAGAACGCCGCTGCCCGTCAGGGCACGCACAAGACCAAGCGTCGCGGTGAAGTCCGTGGTGGCGGCAAGAAGCCGTACCGCCAGAAGGGCACCGGCCGTGCCCGTCAGGGCTCGACCCGTGCGCCGCAGTTCGCCGGCGGTGGCGTCGTCCACGGCCCGCAGCCGCGCGACTACTCGCAGCGGACCCCGAAGAAGATGAAGGCCGCGGCCCTGCGCCACGCCCTCACCGACCGGGCCCGCCACGACCGCATTCACGTCGTCACCGGCGTGATCGAGGGCGAGAACCCCTCCACGAAGGCCGCCCGGACGCTGTTCGGCAAGATCTCGGAGCGTAACAACCTGCTCCTGGTCGTCGACCGCGCCGACGAGGCCGCGTGGCTGTCCGCCCGCAACCTGCCCCAGGTCCACATCCTGGAGCCGGGCCAGCTGAACACGTACGACGTTCTCGTCTCGGACGACGTGGTCTTCACCCAGGCCGCTTTCGAGTCCTTCGTCGCCGGCCCGAACAAGGCCAACGACAACGAAGGGAGCGAGGTCTGATGGCAATCCGTCACCCCTCCATCGCCTCCAAGGCGGCGAAGAAGGCCAAGGCCGCGCGCGTCGCCAAGGCACGCCGCCACGCCACCGAGGGCAAGAACACCGTCGTCACCCCGGCGAGCAAGGCGTACACGGACCCCCGTGACGTCCTGATCAAGCCGGTCGTGTCGGAGAAGAGCTACGCGCTCATCGACGAGAACAAGTACACGTTCATCGTCGCTCCGGGCTCCAACAAGACGGAGATCAAGGAGGCCGTGCAGGCGGTCTTCTCGGTCAAGGTCACCGGGGTCAACACGATCAACCGCCAGGGCAAGCGCAAGCGCACCCGCACCGGCTTCGGCCAGCGCGTGGGCACCAGGCGCGCGATCGTGACCCTTGCCGAGGGCGACCGTATCGACATCTTCGGCGGTCCGACCTCCTGACGGAGGTCCGGATCGTCCGGAATCGGACGAGGACTGAGAAATGGGAATCCGCAAGTACAAGCCGACTACGCCGGGCCGTCGTGGCTCCAGCGTCGCCGACTTCGTCGAGGTCACGCGGTCCACGCCGGAGAAGTCGCTGGTCCGCCCGCTGCACAGCAAGGGCGGCCGTAACAACTCAGGTCGTGTGACCGTTCGCCACCAGGGTGGCGGACACAAGCGCGCCTACCGCGTGATCGACTTCCGTCGTCACGACAAGGACGGCGTGCCGGCGAAGGTCGCGCACATCGAGTACGACCCCAACCGCACCGCGCGCATCGCGCTGCTGCACTACGCCGACGGCGAGAAGCGTTACATCCTCGCCCCGCGCAACCTGCAGCAGGGCGACCGCGTCGAGAACGGTCCCGGGGCCGACATCAAGCCGGGCAACAACCTCGCCCTGCGCAACATCCCGGTCGGTACGACGCTGCACGCCATCGAGCTGCGTCCCGGCGGCGGTGCCAAGTTCGCCCGCTCCGCCGGCGCCTCGGTGCAGCTGCTCGCGAAGGAGGGCACCATGGCCCACCTGCGCATGCCGTCCGGTGAGATCCGCCTGGTCGACGTCCGCTGCCGCGCCACCGTCGGTGAGGTCGGCAACGCCGAGCAGAGCAACATCAACTGGGGCAAGGCCGGGCGCAAGCGTTGGCTGGGCGTCCGCCCGAGCGTGCGTGGTGTGGTCATGAACCCGGTGGACCACCCGCACGGTGGTGGTGAGGGCCGTACCTCCGGTGGTCGCCACCCGGTGTCCCCGTGGGGTCAGAAGGAAGGCCGTACTCGTTCGCCCAAGAAGGCGTCGAACAAGTACATCGTCCGCCGCCGCAAGACGAACAAGAAGCGCTAGGAGCGGGTTTAGATGCCGCGTAGTCTCAAGAAGGGGCCCTTCGTCGACGACCACCTGATCAAGAAGGTGGATGTCCAGAACGAAGCCGGCACCAAGAACGTCATCAAGACCTGGTCCCGTCGCTCGATGATCGTCCCGGCCATGCTCGGCCACACGATCGCGGTGCACAACGGCAAGACCCACATTCCGGTGTTTGTCACCGAGTCGATGGTCGGCCACAAGCTCGGCGAGTTCTCGCCGACGCGCACCTTCCGGGGTCACGTCAAGGACGACCGGAAGTCGAAGCGCCGCTAAGGCGGGGTGGAATGACCATGACAGACACTGGAAGGACAACCATGGAAGCCAGGGCCCAGGCGCGGTACATCCGCGTTACGCCCATGAAGGCCCGCCGAGTGGTGGACCTTATCCGTGGCATGGATGCCACGGAGGCTCAGGCGGTCCTGCGTTTCGCCCCGCAGGCCGCGAGCGTGTCGGTCGGCAAGGTGCTGGACAGCGCCATCGCCAACGCCGCGCACAACTACGACCACACCGACGCCGACAGCCTCGTCATCTCCGAGGCGTACGTCGACGAGGGTCCGACCCTGAAGCGGTTCCGGCCGCGTGCCCAGGGCCGCGCCTACCGGATCCGCAAGCGGACCAGCCACATCACCGTGGTCGTCAGCAGCAAGGAAGGAACCCGGTAATGGGCCAGAAGGTTAACCCGCATGGGTTCCGGCTCGGCATCACCACCGACTTCAAGTCGCGCTGGTACGCCGACAAGCTGTACAAGGACTACGTCAAGGAAGACGTCGCCATCCGTCGGATGATGACGTCCGGCATGGAGCGCGCCGGTATCTCGAAGGTGGAGATCGAGCGCACCCGTGACCGTGTGCGGGTGGACATCCACACCGCGCGTCCGGGCATCGTCATCGGCCGCCGTGGCGCCGAGGCCGACCGCATCCGCGGCGACCTCGAGAAGCTCACGGGCAAGCAGGTCCAGCTGAACATCCTCGAGGTCAAGAACCCCGAGACCGATGCTCAGCTGGTGGCCCAGGCCGTTGCCGAGCAGCTCTCCTCCCGCGTCTCCTTCCGCCGTGCCATGCGCAAGAGCATGCAGTCGGCGATGAAGGCGGGCGCCAAGGGCATCAAGATCCAGTGCGGTGGCCGCCTCGGCGGCGCCGAGATGTCCCGCTCGGAGTTCTACCGCGAGGGTCGTGTGCCCCTGCACACGCTCCGCGCGAACGTGGACTACGGCTTCTTCGAGGCCAAGACGACCTTCGGCCGCATCGGTGTGAAGGTCTGGATCTACAAGGGCGACGTCAAGAACATCGCCGAGGTCCGCGCCGAGAACGCCGCTGCCCGCGCCGGCAACCGCCCGGCCCGTGGCGGTGCCGACCGCCCGGCCCGTGGTGGCCGCGGTGGCGAGCGTGGCGGTCGCGGTCGCAAGCCGCAGCAGGCTCCCGCTGCCGAGGCCCCCAAGGCCGAGGCTCCGGCTGCCGCTCCGGCTGAGAGCACCGGAACGGAGGCCTGACCGACATGCTGATCCCCCGTAGGGTCAAGCACCGCAAGCAGCACCACCCGAAGCGCCGTGGTCAGGCCAAGGGCGGTACGACGGTCGCGTTCGGCGAGTACGGCATTCAGGCCCTCACGCCGGCGTACGTGACCAACCGTCAGATCGAGGCGGCCCGTATCGCCATGACCCGCCACATCAAGCGTGGCGGCAAGGTCTGGATCAACATCTACCCGGACCGTCCCCTGACGAAGAAGCCTGCCGAGACCCGCATGGGTTCCGGTAAGGGTTCTCCGGAGTGGTGGATCGCGAACGTGCACCCGGGTCGGGTCATGTTCGAGCTGTCCTACCCCAACGAGAAGATCGCCCGTGAGGCGCTGACTCGCGCAGCCCACAAGCTGCCGATGAAGTGCCGGATCGTCAAGCGCGAGGCAGGTGAAGCGTGATGTCGGCCGGTACCAAGGCGTCCGAGCTGCGCGAACTGGGTGACGAGGAGCTTCTGGCGAAGCTTCGCGAAGCCAAGGAAGAGCTGTTCAACCTCCGCTTCCAGGCGGCGACCGGACAGCTCGAGAACCACGGTCGGCTGAAGGCCGTCCGCAAGGACATCGCGCGGATCTACACCCTGATGCGCGAGCGCGAGCTGGGCATCGAAACGGTGGAGAACGCCTGATGAGCGAGAACAACGTGACTGAGACGAACACCGGGGCTCGAGGCTTCCGCAAGACCCGCGAGGGCATCGTCGTCAGCGACAAGATGGACAAGACCGTCGTCGTCGCTGTCGAGGACCGCAAGAAGCACGCGCTGTACGGGAAGGTCATCCGCAGCACGAGCAAGCTCAAGGCCCACGACGAGCAGAACTCGGCCGGCGTCGGCGACCGTGTCCTCCTGATGGAGACCCGGCCGATGTCCGCGACGAAGCACTGGCGCATCGTCGAGGTCCTCGAGAAGGCCAAGTAGGTAATTCCCGCAAGGGAATTCCAAACAGTACGTTCCTGCGAGGCACCCCTCGCAGGACAGTTCCGCCAGGCTCCGGGGGCCGATCCGATCGGCCCCCGGGGAACCGGCAGACAAACAGGAGATAGACGTGATCCAGCAGGAGTCGCGACTGCGCGTCGCCGACAACACGGGGGCGAAGGAAATCCTTTGCATCCGTGTGCTCGGTGGCTCCGGTCGCCGCTACGCGGGCATCGGTGACGTGATCGTCGCCACCGTCAAGGACGCGATCCCCGGTGGCAACGTGAAGAAGGGTGACGTCATCAAGGCGGTCATCGTTCGCACCGTCAAGGAGCGCCGCCGTCCCGACGGCTCGTACATCCGCTTCGACGAGAACGCCGCCGTCATTCTGAAGAACGACGGCGACCCCCGCGGCACCCGTATCTTCGGCCCGGTCGGCCGAGAGCTGCGCGAGAAGAAGTTCATGAAGATCATCTCCCTCGCGCCGGAGGTGCTGTGAGCATGAAGATCAAGAAGGGTGACCTGGTCCAGGTCGTCACCGGCAAGGACAAGGGCAAGCAGGGCAAGGTCATTGCCGCTTACCCGCGTGAGGACCGCGTCCTGGTCGAGGGCGTCAACCGGGTCAAGAAGCACACCAAGGCCGCCCCGACCGCCCGCGGTTCGCAGGCCGGCGGGATCGTGACCACCGAGGCCCCGGTCCACGTCAGCAACGTTCAGCTCGTCGTGGAGAAGGACGGCCAGAAGGTCGTCACCCGCGTCGGCTACCGCTTCGACGACGAAGGCAACAAGATCCGCGTTGCCAAGCGGACGGGTGAGGACATCTGATGACGACCACCACCACTCCGCGTCTGAAGACGAAGTACCGCGAGGAGATCGCGGGCAAGCTGCGTGAGCAGTTCTCCTACGAGAACGTCATGCAGGTTCCCGGCCTCGTCAAGATCGTGGTCAACATGGGTGTGGGCGACGCCGCCCGCGACTCGAAGTTGATGGACGGCGCCGTGCGCGACCTCACCACGATCACCGGTCAGAAGCCGGCCGTCACCAAGGCCCGCAAGTCCATCGCGCAGTTCAAGCTGCGTGAGGGTCAGCCGATCGGTGCCCACGTCACCCTCCGTGGCGACCGCATGTGGGAGTTCCTGGACCGCACCCTGTCGCTCGCGCTGCCGCGCATCCGCGACTTCCGTGGTCTGTCCCCCAAGCAGTTCGACGGCCGTGGCAACTACACCTTCGGTCTCACGGAGCAGGTCATGTTCCACGAGATCGACCAGGACAAGATCGACCGTGTCCGGGGTATGGACATCACCGTGGTCACCACGGCGACCAACGACGAAGAGGGCCGTGCCCTTCTCCGTCACCTCGGCTTCCCGTTCAAGGAGGCGTGAGCGAGATGGCGAAGAAGGCTCTCATCGCGAAGGCTGCTCGCAAGCCCAAGTTCGGAGTGCGCGGCTACACCCGTTGCCAGCGCTGCGGTCGTCCGCACTCCGTGTACCGCAAGTTCGGCCTGTGCCGCGTGTGCCTTCGTGAGATGGCTCACCGCGGCGAGCTGCCGGGCGTGACCAAGAGTTCCTGGTAATCCGGTAGTTCCGGACTCCCAGGGCTCTCGGTAAGCAAGGGGAACGGCAGGCGGTCCGCTCCGTATGGCTTAGGCTTGCGGGGTTGGGCACCTGCCGTGCCCGAACGCACGCGGGCATCGCTCGCTAATGTTGCTTACTACGCCGTAGGTCCACCGCGCCGCACCCGTCCCGTCTCGGATCGGGGAGAGGGATGGCGCACCAGGAAACCACGGCGAGAGAGGCCGAAGGCCAATTCATGACCATGACTGATCCGATCGCAGACATGCTGACGCGTCTGCGGAACGCGAACTCGGCGTACCACGACTCCGTGACGATGCCGGCATCCAAGATCAAGTCTCACATCGCGGAGATCCTCCAGCAGGAGGGCTTCATCACGGGCTGGAAGACGGAGGACGCCGAGGTCGGCAAGAACCTCGTCCTCGAGCTGAAGTTCGGCCCCAACCGTGAGCGCTCCATCGCGGGCATCAAGCGGATCTCCAAGCCCGGTCTCCGGGTGTACGCGAAGTCCACCTCCCTGCCGAAGGTGCTGGGCGGCCTCGGCGTGGCGATCATCTCCACGTCGTACGGGCTCCTCACCGACAAGCAGGCCGGCAAGAAGGGCGTGGGTGGGGAAGTCCTCGCCTACGTCTGGTAGCAGAAGGGAACGGAGGAAACAGCTATGTCGCGCATCGGCAAGCTCCCCATCGCGGTTCCCGCCGGCGTGGACGTCACCATCGACGGCCGCACGGTTGAGGTCAAGGGCCCGAAGGGCTCGCTGACCCACACCGTCGTGGCGCCGATCGAGATCGCCAAGGGTGAGGACGGCGTGCTGAGCGTCACCCGCCCCAACGACGAGCGTCAGAACAAGGCCCTCCACGGCCTGTCCCGCACGCTGGTGGCGAACATGATCACCGGCGTGACCCAGGGTTACGTGAAGAAGCTCGAGATCAGCGGTGTCGGTTACCGCGTGCTCGCCAAGGGTTCGAACCTGGAGTTCTCTCTCGGTTACAGCCACCCGATTCTGGTCGAGGCCCCCGAGGGCATCACCTTCAAGGTGGAGTCCGCGACCCGGTTCTCGGTCGAGGGCATCGACAAGCAGAAGGTCGGCGAGGTTGCGGCGAACATCCGCAAGCTGCGCAAGCCCGACCCGTACAAGGCCAAGGGCGTCAAGTACGAGGGCGAAGTCATCCGGCGCAAGGTCGGAAAGGCGGGTAAGTAAGCCATGGCATACGGGCAGAAGATCCTCAAGGGCGACGCCTACAAGCGTGCTGCTATCAAGCGTCGTCACATCCGGATCCGCAAGAATGTCTCTGGTACCGCCGAGCGTCCTCGCCTGGTCGTGACCCGCTCCAACCGCCACATCGTGGCGCAGGTGATCGACGACCTGAAGGGCCACACCCTGGCTTCGGCGTCCACGCTGGACGCATCGATCCGCGGTGGCGAGGCCGACAAGTCCTCGCAGGCCAAGCAGGTCGGTGCCCTGGTCGCGGAGCGCGCCAAGGCCGCCGGAGTCGAGGCTGTCGTATTCGACCGCGGTGGCAACCAGTACGCGGGGCGCATCGCCGCCCTGGCGGACGCCGCCCGCGAAGCCGGACTCAAGTTCTGAGTCGGTTCCGTAGCTAGCGGAAACAGAGAGAGGTAATTCCAATGGCTGGACCCCAGCGCCGCGGTGGCGGTGCCGGTGGCGGCGAGCGGCGGGACCGGAAGGGCCGTGACGGCGGCGCAGCTGCCGCCGAGAAGACCGCATACGTTGAGCGCGTCGTCGCGATCAACCGTGTCGCCAAGGTTGTGAAGGGTGGTCGTCGCTTCAGCTTCACCGCGCTGGTCGTGGTGGGCGACGGTGACGGCACCGTGGGTGTCGGATACGGCAAGGCCAAGGAGGTGCCGGCCGCCATCGCCAAGGGTGTGGAGGAGGCCAAGAAGCACTTCTTCAAGGTCCCCCGCATCCAGGGCACCATCCCGCACCCGATCCAGGGTGAGAAGGCTGCCGGCGTCGTGCTGCTCAAGCCCGCGTCCCCGGGTACCGGTGTGATCGCCGGTGGTCCGGTGCGTGCCGTGCTCGAGTGCGCCGGTATCCACGACATCCTGTCGAAGTCGCTCGGCTCCGACAACCAGATCAACATCGTGCACGCGACCGTGGCGGCCCTCAAGGGCCTGCAGCGTCCCGAGGAGGTCGCGGCCCGCCGCGGTCTGCCGCTCGAGGACGTCGCCCCCGCGGCTCTCCTCCGTGCACGTGCCGGGGCGGGTGCGTAATCATGGCGCAGCTCAGGATTACGCAGGTCAAGTCCTACATCGGCAGCAAGCAGAACCACCGTGACACCCTGCGTTCGCTGGGCCTGAAGAGGCTCAACGACGTGGTCGTCAAGGAGGACCGCCCCGAGTTCCGCGGAATGGTGCACACCGTCCGCCACCTCGTGACGGTCGAGGAGGTCGACTGATCATGGCGGAGCAGAACCCGCTCAAGATCCACAACCTCCGTCCCGCCCCGGGCGCCAAGACCGCCAAGACCCGTGTGGGTCGTGGTGAGGCGTCCAAGGGTAAGACGGCCGGTCGTGGTACGAAGGGCACCAAGGCCCGTTACCAGGTTCCGGAGCGCTTCGAGGGTGGCCAGATGCCCCTTCACATGCGTCTCCCGAAGCTGAAGGGCTTCAAGAACCCGTTCAAGACCGAGTTCCAGGTCGTGAACCTCGACAAGCTGGCCGCGCTCTACCCCGAGGGTGGCGAGGTCACCGTCGAGGGTCTGGTGGCCAAGGGGGCCGTTCGCAAGAACAGCCTCGTCAAGGTCCTCGGCCAGGGCGAGATCTCCGTGGCACTGCAGGTGACGGTCGACGCCGTCTCCGGCTCCGCCAAGGAGAAAATCACCGCTGCCGGCGGTACCGTCACCGAGCTCGTCTGAACCACTCAGGCGTGCCGATGACATGAGCGATCCCGACCGGGGATACCCCACATATGGGGTATCCCCGGTTGGTCGTTCCTAGGGCGGTGGTCTCGCCGGTAAGGTGACTTGCACTGCCCACTTCCCCCGGGCGCCCCACACGGGCACTTCGGGCGGAAGCTGACCGTTATGTATTCGTCGAACCTCAAGACCATCACCCTTGACGCGGTTGCGCGGGGGTCGCAGGAGGCACCGTGCTCACCGCGTTCGCCCGGGCGTTCAAGACGCCCGACCTGCGCAAGAAACTGCTGTTCACACTCGGCATCATCGTGGTGTACCGGATCGGTACGAAGGTGCCGGTTCCCGGTGTCGATTACCGGAGCGTGCAGACCTGTATCGACGCGGCCCAGGCGAACCAGGGCCTGTTCGGGCTGGTCAACATGTTCAGCGGCGGCGCGCTGCTGCAGATCACGGTCTTCGCACTGGGCATCATGCCGTACATCACGGCGAGCATCATTCTCCAGCTGCTGACCGTGGTGATCCCGCGGCTGGAGGCCCTGAAGAAGGAGGGTCAGGCCGGTACCGCGAAGATCACGCAGTACACCCGTTACCTGACGGTGGCGCTCGCCATCCTGCAGGGCACCGGCCTGGTGGCCACCGCCCGCAGCGGCGCCCTCTTCCAGGGCTGCCCGGTGGCGAGCGAGATCGTCCCCGACCAGTCGATGTTCGTGACCATCACCATGGTCATCACGATGACCGCCGGTACGGCCGCTGTGATGTGGCTCGGTGAGCTGATCACCGACCGCGGCATCGGCAACGGAATGTCGATGCTGATGTTCATCTCGATCGCCGCCACCTTCCCCTCCGCCCTGTGGGCCATCAAGGAGCAGGGCAGCCTGGCGGGCGGCTGGATCGAGTTCGGCACGGTCCTGCTCGTCGGTCTGGTCATGGTCGGCCTGGTCGTCTTCGTCGAGCAGGCACAGCGCCGGATTCCCGTGCAGTACGCGAAGCGCATGATCGGCCGCCGTTCCTACGGCGGCACGTCGACCTACATCCCGCTCAAGGTGAACCAGGCGGGTGTCATCCCCGTCATCTTCGCCTCGTCGCTGCTCTACATCCCGGCGCTGATCGTCCAGTTCTCCAGCTCCACCGCGGGCTGGGCGACGTGGGTCACGAAGAACCTGGCCGACACGGGCGCCACGCCGCACATCATTCTGTACTTCTTCTTGATCGTGTTCTTCGCGTTCTTCTATGTGGCGATTACCTTCAACCCCGAAGAAGTCGCTGACAACATGAAGAAGTATGGTGGTTTCATCCCGGGCATCCGGGCTGGCCGACCGACCGCTGAGTACCTGAGTTACGTACTTAACCGGATCACCTGGCCGGGTTCGCTGTACTTGGGTCTGATCGCTCTCGTGCCGACGATGGCGTTGGCCGGTTTCGGGGCAAACCAGAACTTCCCGTTCGGCGGGACCAGCATCCTCATCATCGTGGGTGTCGGTCTCGAGACGGTGAGGCAGATCGAGAGCCAGCTCCAGCAGCGCAATTACGAAGGGTTCCTCCGCTGATGCGAATCGTCCTCGTCGGGCCGCCTGGTGCTGGAAAAGGCACGCAGGCCACCCGTCTAGCCGAGAAGCTGCGCATCCCTCACATCTCCACCGGTGACCTGTTCCGGGCCAACATCAGCCGGCAGACCGAGCTGGGCAAGCTCGCGAAGTCCTACATGGACGCGGGCAACCTGGTACCGGACGAGGTCACCATCGCCATGGCGAAGGACCGCATGGAGCAGCCGGACGCCGAGGCCGGCTTCCTGCTGGACGGCTTCCCGAGGAACGTCTCCCAGGCCGAGTCCCTGGACGAGCTGCTGGAGACCGAGGGCATCACGCTGGACGCGGTGCTGGACCTGGAGGCCCCCGAGGCCGAGGTCGTCAAGCGGATCGCCGGGCGGCGGATCTGCCGCAAGGACTCCAGCCACGTCTTCCACGTGACGTACAGCAAGCCGAAGCAGGAAGGCGTCTGCGACGTCTGTGGCGGCGAGCTGTACCAGCGTGACGACGACTCCGAGGAGACGGTGCGCACCCGGCTGGAGGTCTACCACACGCAGACCGAGCCGATCATCGACTACTACAAGGCCCAGGGCCTCGTGGTGACGATCACGGCGACGGGCCCGGTCGACGAGGTCACCGGGCGCGCGCTGGAGGCGCTCAAGCGCGACCAGTAGCTGTGTCCGTCCGGCCGCGGCTCCCTGCGGGGAGCCGCGGCCGACGTGTGTGCGGGGACGCGGGCGCGGACGCCGTCCCCCGTATCGTTGACGGTGTCCGCACTCTCTCCGGTCCAGAAAGGCCGTCGTCCTCATGGTGCAGATCAAGACCCCCGAGCAGATCGCCAAGATGCGCGAGGCGGGGCTGGTGGTCGCTGCCATCCACGCGGCCACCCGCGAGGCGGCCGTGCCCGGGGCCACGACGAAGGACCTGGACCAGGTGGCCCGCAAGGTGCTCGCGGAGCACAACGCGAAGCCGAACTTCCTCGGCTACGGCGGCTTCCCCGCGACGATCTGCACCTCCGCCAACGAGGTCGTCGTCCACGGCATCCCCTCCGACGACGTCGTCCTCAAGGACGGGGACATCATCTCCATCGACTGCGGCGCCATCATCGACGGCTGGCACGGCGACGCGGCCTACACGGCGTTCGTCGGGTCCGGGCACGCGCCGGAGCTGGTCGAGCTGTCCCGGGTGACCGAGGAGTCGATGTGGGCCGGCATCGCGGCCATGAAGTCGGGCAACCGGCTGGTCGATGTCTCCCGCGCCATCGAGACCTACATCCGCCGGCAGCCGAAGCCCGGCGGCGGGCGCTACGGAATCATCGAGGATTACGGCGGCCACGGCATCGGCACCGAGATGCACATGGACCCGCATCTGCTGAACTACGTGGAACGCCGCCGGGGCAAGGGGCCCAAGCTGGTCCCGGGCTTCTGCCTGGCCATCGAGCCGATGGTCTCGCTGGGCACGGCGAAGACGCGGGTGCTGGAGGACGACTGGACCGTCATCACGACGGACGGTACCTGGTCCTCGCACTGGGAGCACTCCGTCGCGCTGACGGAGGCGGGCCCGCTGGTGCTGACCGCTCCGGACGCCGGGAGGGCGAAGCTCGCCGAATACGGGATCACGGCCGCGCCGGATCCGCTTGCCTGAGGACGGCTCTCGCCGCGACTGCCGGTCGGGGGCCGGTGCAGCCGCTCGACGCCTGTGAAGTGCCCCGGGCGCCGAGCCCGCGAGCGGGGCGTCCGGACTGGGTCCGCCCCGGACGCCGGGAGGGCGAAGCTCGCCGAGCACGGGGTCACGGCCGCGCCGGATCCGCTGGGATGAACCCCGGATCTTGCGCAAGTCCGCGGGTTAAGAATCTCGTGGGTGGGGCAGACTTTCCCGATTCGTCTTTCCGGGGGGCCTGACGTAGACTGACTCGTCGGCTCTTGTGCACCCGCATGTCTGCATGCACGTCATGCTCATACGGTGCGCAGCAGAGTCGATCAAGGTAGTCGATTCGAAGGGCGAAGCGTGGCCAAGAAGCAAGGTGCCATCGAGATCGAGGGCACTGTCGTCGAGTCTCTTCCGAACGCCATGTTCAAGGTCGAGCTCCAGAACGGCCACCAGGTTCTGGCACACATCAGTGGCAAGATGCGCATGCACTACATCCGCATCCTCCCTGACGACCGGGTCGTGGTGGAGCTCTCTCCGTACGACCTGACCCGTGGCCGGATCGTCTACCGGTACAAGTGAGCAAGTAGATCTTGCCCCCTCTCCCTGTGATGCGGGGGCACTGAGCCCGGAGAACTTCAATCCCATGAAGGTCAAGCCGAGCGTCAAGAAGATCTGCGACAAGTGCAGGGTGATCCGCCGTCACGGCCGGGTCATGGTCATCTGCGACAACCCGCGCCACAAGCAGCGCCAGGGCTGAACCGCACGATCCCCCCTCTGCGCCTTTCTGCAGAACTTCGCGCGACGCGAGCAACACATGTTCATACGCAGAGCCCGAGCCTTCCGGCTCGACACCCCCGGCTCGGAGGCTGGGGACCCAGTCCGTACCAAATCGTCGAAGCAGGCGAGGACGGCGGCTGGGGAACGGTTCTGCGGAAGACCTCCGACAACAAACTGGAGCCATTGAATGGCACGCGTTTCCGGTGTTGACATCCCGCGCGAAAAGCGCGTGGAGATCGCCCTCACCTACGTGTTCGGTATCGGCCGAACCCTTTCGCAGCAGACGCTGGCCGCTGTCGGCGTCGACCCGAACACCCGCGTTCGCGACCTCTCCGAAGAGCAGCTCGTCGCGATCCGTGAGTTCGTCGACAACAACATCAAGACCGAGGGCGACCTCCGTCGCGAGATCCAGGCCGACATCCGTCGCAAGGTCGAGATCGGCACCTACCAGGGTCTGCGTCACCGTCGTGGTCTGCCCGTCCGCGGTCAGCGCACCAGCACCAACGCGCGTACCCGCAAGGGCCCGCGTCGCGCCATCGCCGGCAAGAAGAAGCCGGGCAAGAAGTAGTCCACAGCGGACACCTGTCCACGGTCTTCGCTGAAGGACCGACCACCTCCCGTAGGAGTTAGTAGATGCCCCCCAAGGGACGTCAGGGCGCTGCCAAGAAGGTGCGCCGCAAGGAAAAGAAGAACGTCGCTCACGGCCACGCGCACATCAAGAGCACGTTCAACAACACGATCGTCTCCATCACGGACCCGTCCGGCAACGTGATCTCCTGGGCCTCCGCCGGCCACGTCGGCTTCAAGGGCTCCCGGAAGTCCACGCCGTTCGCCGCGCAGATGGCCGCCGAGTCGGCTGCCCGCCGCGCCCAGGAGCACGGCATGCGCAAGGTCGACGTGTTCGTCAAGGGCCCGGGTTCCGGTCGTGAGACCGCCATCCGTTCGCTCCAGGCGACCGGTCTCGAGGTCGGCTCCATCCAGGACGTCACCCCGACCCCGCACAACGGCTGCCGTCCGCCGAAGCGTCGCCGCGTCTGAGTTGCCGGTTCGGTCGGTCGGCCTCCTGCTGGGGGTGCGGGGGTTGTTCCCCGCAAGGCTGTAGCACGGCTGCCGTCCGCCGAAGCGTCGCCGCGGCCGAGCCTTTGGCTCAGTGCCACGCAGGTAGTGATTTTTCGGGCGGTACGCTCCGTATACGGACCGTACCGCCCGTACCCTTGCAGTGCCCGCACTCCTCATCGGGTGCGGTTTCCGTCGGACGTCAAATAGCGGGCGTCCACGAAAGAAGGATCCACACATGCTGATCGCTCAGCGTCCCTCGTTGACCGAAGAGGTCGTCGACGAGTTCCGGTCCCGGTTCGTGATCGAGCCGCTGGAGCCGGGCTTCGGCTACACCCTCGGCAACTCCCTCCGCCGCACCCTCCTGTCGTCGATCCCCGGCGCTGCTGTCACCAGCATCCGCATCGACGGCGTCCTGCACGAGTTCACCACCGTGCCGGGCGTCAAGGAGGACGTCACCGACCTGATCCTCAACATCAAGCAGCTGGTCGTCTCCTCCGAGCACGACGAGCCCGTGGTGATGTACCTGCGCAAGCAGGGCCCGGGTCAGGTCACCGCCGCCGACATCGCGCCCCCGGCCGGTGTCGAGGTGCACAACCCCGACCTCGTCCTCGCCACGCTCAACGGCAAGGGCAAGCTGGAGATGGAGCTGACCGTCGAGCGCGGTCGCGGCTACGTCTCCGCGGTGCAGAACAAGCAGGTGGGCCAGGAGATCGGCCGTATCCCGGTCGACTCCATCTACAGCCCCGTGCTGAAGGTCACGTACAAGGTCGAGGCGACCCGTGTCGAGCAGCGCACCGACTTCGACAAGCTGATCGTCGATGTCGAGACCAAGCAGGCCATGCGTCCGCGTGACGCCATGGCGTCGGCCGGTAAGACCCTGGTCGAGCTGTTCGGTCTGGCCCGCGAGCTCAACATCGACGCCGAGGGCATCGACATGGGCCCGTCCCCGACGGACGCCGCTCTCGCCGCCGATCTGGCGCTGCCGATCGAGGAGCTGGAGCTCACGGTCCGCTCGTACAACTGCCTCAAGCGTGAGGGCATCCACTCCGTGGGTGAGCTCGTCGCCCGTTCCGAGGCCGACCTCCTCGACATTCGCAACTTCGGTGCGAAGTCGATCGACGAGGTCAAGGCGAAGCTGGCCGGCATGAGCCTGGCTCTGAAGGACAGCCCGCCCGGATTCGACCCGACCGCTGCCGCGGACGCGTTTGGCGCGGACGACGACGCGGACGCCGGGTTCGTCGAGACCGAGCAGTACTGAGCGCTCGGGACCGACGGTTCTGTTCGGTGGCGGGGCCGCTGCGGTTGGTCGCGCCCACGCGACGGAGTCGCATATCGACACCTCCCCGCGCCCCTATGGGGCGCGGGGTCTCCGACAGGCGACCGCCTGCTCGGATACTGACTTCGGTACCTGATACGGCCGGGGCAGACACCTAGGAGAGACACCATGCCGAAGCCCACCAAGGGTGCCCGTATGGGCGGCAGCGCCGCGCACGAGAAGCTGCTCCTCGCGAACCTCGCGAAGGCGCTCTTCGAGCACGGCCGGATCACCACCACCGAGGCGAAGGCGCGCAAGCTGCGTCCGTACGCCGAGCGTCTGGTCACCAAGGCGAAGAAGGGCGACCTTCACAACCGCCGCCAGGTGCTCCAGGTCATCACGGACAAGAGCATCGTGCACACGCTCTTCACCGAGATCGGCCCGCGGTACGAGAACCGGCCGGGTGGCTACACCCGTATCACCAAGATCGGTAACCGCCGTGGCGACAACGCGCCCATGGCCGTCATCGAGCTGGTCGAGGCCCTGACGGTCGCCCAGGAGGCCACCGGTGAGGCCGAGGCCGCGACCAAGCGCGCGGTCAAGGAAGACGCCCTCACGAAGGACGCGGCCGTCGAGGACGCCAAGCCCGAGGACGTCAAGCCCGAGGACGCCAAGGACGAGGCCGCCGAGGCCCCGGCCGAGGACAGCGCCAAGGACGCCTGAGGCAGCACTGCTTCACGCCGAGCGGGTCCGCCCTTCCGGGGGCGGGCCCGCTTTCGTATGCCTGAGAGGATCTGTACGTGAGTGACGAAGTGCAGCCCGGACACGTCCGTATCCGCCTGGATCTCTCCTACGACGGGACCGAGTTCTCCGGCTGGGCCAAGCAGGCCGGGGGCAGGCGGACCGTGCAGGGGGAGATCGAGGACGCCCTGCGGACCGTCACGCGGTCCGGGGAGACCACGTACGAACTGACCGTGGCCGGACGGACCGACGCCGGGGTGCACGCCCGCGGCCAGGTGGCCCATGTCGACCTTCCGGCCGGACTGTGGGAGGAGCACCGGGAGAAGCTGCTCAAGCGGCTCGCGGGACGGCTGGCCCGCGATGTGCGGATCTGGTCCCTCGCCGAGGCCCCGGTGGGATTCAACGCCCGCTTCTCCGCGGTCTGGCGGCGCTACGCGTACCGCGTCACCGACCACCCCGGCGGGGTGGACCCGCTGCTGCGCGGCCATGTGCTGTGGCACGACTGGCCGCTTGACGTCGACGCCATGAACGAGGCGGCGGGCCGGCTGCTGGGGGAGCACGACTTCGCCGCGTACTGCAAGCGACGGGAGGGTGCGACGACCATCCGTACGCTCCAGGAGCTGAGCCTGGTGCGCGACGCGGACGGGGTGATCACGGCGACGGTCCGGGCCGACGCCTTCTGCCACAACATGGTGCGCTCGCTGATCGGGGCGCTGCTGTTCGTCGGCGACGGCCACCGCACGCCCGACTGGCCGGGCAAGGTGCTGGCGGCGGGCATACGGGACTCGGCGGTGCACGTGGTGCGTCCGCACGGGCTGACCCTGGAGGAGGTCGGTTATCCGTCCGACGACCTCCTGGCCGCCCGCTCCAAGGAGGCCCGGAACAAGCGCTCGTTGCCGGTCTCCCCGGCCCGGTGCTGCTGAACCGGGCCCGGCCCGGCCGTCGTCACTCGTTCGCGGCGGCCGAGGCCTGGGCCTCGCCGCGGCGGCGGATCTGGCGGAAGGTGAACTCGGCGAGATCGTTGCCGGTGGAGAAGACGGCCGTGTCCTTCTCCGTCACGTCCTTGGCGGCGGTGAAGCCGGACAGGGTGAAGTAGGCGTAGCGGCCGTAGGAGTTGGTGGTCGAGCGGCAGATCGCGCCGTCGCAGAACTCCTTCACACCGCCGCCCGCGAGGGACTTGACGATGCTCTTCTTGTCCGCCTGCTGCTTGGCCTTGGCGGCCTGGGCCTCGGTGTCGAAGACGGCCACGCCCACCGTCACCGCGATGTCGTCCTTGGTGTAGGTGACCCGGAGCAGGCGGCTGCAGCCGTTGTCCGTGAGGACCTTGGGCAGCGTGCCCTTGGCGGCCGAGGCGCAGTTGCGGGTGTCGGCCGTCGGGCCCTTCTTGTACACCGTGTCGCCCATGGTGAGCTGCGTGCCCGGGAAGAGGACGTCGGGGCCCAGTGGCGCCCGGTCCTTCTGCGCGCTGGAGACGAAGTCCTTCGGGTCCAGCGGCGGCGGCGCGCTCGTCGGGGCGAACGACGGGACCGTGCCGGTGGCGCTCGGCAGGTCGGCGGTCGCCGGCAGCTGGGAGGACGGGTCGGAGGCCTGGTTGCTGCCGTTCGCCGAGACGACGGCCACCGCCACGGCCGTGCCTATCGCGACGGTGGCGATCGCACCGCCGCCGATGAGCAGCAGCCGGCGTCGCTTGTGACGTGTCTCGGACGCATCGGCGAGCGCGGCCCAGTCCGGTGCCTGGCCGCTGCCGTTCCCGCCTCCGCTGCTCCAGGGCTGCTGAGACTGCGGTTTCCAGGGATCCCACTGTGAAGGAGGTCCCCCCTGCCCATAACTCATGGGGCGCATCTTAGACGGGGAGCGAGGTGCACCGGCCCGCCCCAACCCCGCGCACGGTGCACGCCGTTGCCCCCACCCGAGGGCAAAAGCGACAACTCCGGGTGGTTGGTGCGAGCCGTGCTGGGGGTCCGGCGTACGGGTGGGGGTCCGGTGTGCGCGTGGGGGACGGGCCCGGCGAACGGGAGAGGGACGGGCCCGGCGAACGGGAGAGGGACGGGTGGTCCACCGCACCCCTGTAGAGTCGGTGTAGCCCACACCCGGCGGACTCGTTTTGACCTGTCCGGCCGAGCGTGGGTATTCTGCATGTTTGTTATGTGTATTGGCTTGCTCATTCTCACGTGAGGGGCCCTTACACCGGTCCACCGGGCCGATGACCAGCGATCTGCACGCGGTATGCGTCACCGCGGTGCGGTCAGGGCTGTCGTGATCGTCTTCGGTGACCATGTCAGGACCACTCACTGAAGAAGCGAAGGCTACGAACCGTGCGTACGTACAGCCCCAAGCCCGGCGATGTGACGCGCCAGTGGCACGTCATCGACGCTCAGGACATCGTCCTGGGTCGTCTGGCCTCCACTGCGGCCTCCATCCTGCGCGGCAAGCACAAGCCGATCTACGCCCCTCACGTCGACACCGGTGACTTCGTCATCGTCATCAACGCCGACAAGGTGCACCTCTCCGGCAACAAGCGGACCCAGAAGATGGCGTACCGCCACTCGGGCTACCCGGGCGGTCTGCGCTCGGTCCGCTACGACGAGCTGCTGGCGAAGAACCCCGAGAAGGCCATCGAGAAGGCCGTCAAGGGCATGCTCCCCAAGAACACCCTGGGCCGTCAGATGCTGTCGAAGCTGAAGGTCTACTCGGGCGACCAGCACCCGCACGCTGCACAGCAGCCGGTGCCGTTCGAGATCACCCAGGTCGCGCAGTAAGTCCGGCCACCCCCTAAGACTGAAGAGAATCTGAGGAGCATCGTGGCCGAGACCACTGCCGAGCAGCCGCTCGAAGAGACCGACATCGACATCGACAGCTACACCACCGAGTCCGAGGTGCCCGTCGAGGGCGAGTACACCTCGGAGTCCATGGCGTCCCACTTCGGCGAACCGCAGCCGGCCGCCGGCCTGGGCCGTCGCAAGAACGCCATTGCCCGCGTCCGGATCGTTCCGGGCACCGGCACGTGGAAGATCAACGGTCGCACCCTCGAGGACTACTTCCCGAACAAGGTGCACCAGCAGGAAGTCAACGAGCCCTTCAAGGTGCTCGAGCTCGAGGGCCGCTACGACGTCATCGCCCGCATCGCGGGTGGCGGTGTCTCCGGTCAGGCCGGTGCGCTCCGTCTCGGTGTCGCCCGTGCGCTGAACGAGGCGGACGTCGACAACAACCGCGGCGCGCTCAAGAAGGCCGGCTTCCTCCGTCGCGACGACCGCGCGGTCGAGCGCAAGAAGGCCGGTCTGAAGAAGGCCCGCAAGGCCCCGCAGTACAGCAAGCGCTGATTGCAGCTGCGCCTGCACGTACTCCGAACGCCCCGACGGCACGCCACAGTGCCGTCGGGGCGTTCGTTTTCTCTCCACTGCGGGCGTATAACGGCACGAGGTGCTCGACGGCTAATCTGATCGGATGGCCCGAGAGCGCTTGCCTCGGGATGTGGAAGCCGCACACGCATCGCGACCGTCGAACACCTCACCGGCGCCCATGGGCCGTGGCCTACGGGCCAAGGGCCATGCCCGGTGGCTGGTGGCCGGATCCTCGGTCCGTAGTCCGGCATCACGCCATCGCGGCATTGCGGCATCACGCTTGATACGACTTCCGGTACGGCATTCGATACGACATTTCGATACTGACGCTTCTCAGGAGGACAAGTGGGACGACTCTTCGGCACGGACGGCGTGCGCGGTGTCGCCAACGTGGACCTGACGGCCGAGATGGCGCTGGGCCTCTCCGTGGCCGCCGCGCACGTACTGGCCGAGGCGGGCACGTTCGAGGGGCATCGGCCGACCGCCGTGGTCGGGCGTGATCCGCGGGCGTCCGGGGAGTTCCTGGAGGCCGCCATGGTCGCCGGGCTGGCCAGCGCCGGCGTGGACGTGCTGCGGGTCGGCGTGCTGCCGACGCCCGCCGTGGCGCATCTGACCGGAGCGCTCGGCGCCGACCTCGGCGTGATGCTGTCCGCGAGCCACAACGCCATGCCCGACAACGGCATCAAGTTCTTCGCGCGCGGCGGCCACAAGCTCGCCGACGAGCTGGAGGACCGGATCGAGTCCGTGTACGAGGAGCACCGCACCGGCGCTCCCTGGGAACGCCCGACCGGCGCCGGCGTGGGCCGTGTGCGGGACTACGAGGAGGGGCTCGACACATACGTCGCCCACCTCGTCGGTGTCCTGCCGAACCGGCTGGACGGTCTGCGGATCGTCCTCGACGAGGCGCACGGCGCCGCTTTCCGGGTCTCGCCGGAGGCGTTCGCGCGGGCCGGGGCCGAGGTCGTCACCCTCGGCGCCCAGCCGGACGGGCTCAACATCAACGACGGCTGCGGCTCGACCCACCTGGAGCAGCTGAAGGCCGCGGTCGTCGAGCACGGGGCCGCCCTCGGCATCGCGCACGACGGCGACGCCGACCGCTGCCTGGCCGTCGACCACACCGGTGAAGAGGTGGACGGGGACCAGATCCTCGCCGTGCTCGCGCTGGCGATGCGGGAGCGTTCCGCACTGCGCTCCGACACCGTCGTCGCGACCGTGATGTCCAACCTCGGGTTCAAGCTCGCCATGGAGCGCGAGGGCATCCACTTCGTGCAGACCGCCGTCGGCGACCGGTACGTGCTCGAGCAGATGAAGCAGCAGGGTTACGCCCTCGGCGGCGAGCAGTCCGGCCACGTCATCGTCCTCGACCACGCCACGACCGGCGACGGCACGCTCACCGGCCTGCTGCTGGCCGCGCGCGTCGCCGAGACCGGGCGTCCGCTGCGCGAGCTGGCGTCGGTGATGGAACGGCTGCCGCAGGTGCTCATCAACGTGCCCGACGTGGACAGGACCCGGGTGCAGACCTCCGGGGAACTCGCGGAGGCCGTGACGGAGGCCGAACACGAGCTGGGCGAGACCGGCCGCGTGCTGCTCCGCCCCTCGGGCACCGAACCGCTGGTCCGCGTGATGGTGGAGGCCGCCGACATCGACCAGGCCCGCTCGGTCGCGGAACGCCTGGCGGACGTGGTGAAGTCGGCGCTGGGCTGACGGGGGTGGGCGGCTGCTGTCCGGCGGTGTGCCGCCGGGGCGCCCGCGGTCGCCCGCGGTCGTAGGAGTCCGCCCCCTCAGGAACCGGAACCGGAAAACCGGCGGAGGGGCTTGAGCGGCCGGCCCCAGAACAGCTTCTGCGTCAGCAGGGTGAGGACGCCGGCCAGCGTGATGCCCAGCAGGTTGAGCAGGAGCTGCTGGGTGGAGCCCCAGGTCTGGCCGGCGTCGCCGTAGCTCAGCGCCACGGCGGCGTTCGCGGCGGCCGGGATCGTCGTCACCGAGATGGCGACGCCGACCAGGGCGCCGGACTTGGCGGATGTGAGCGAGAGGGTGCCGGCCGTCCCGGCCAGTACCGCCACGACGAAGGAGAGCCAGTCGGGCGCGTAGACGAACCCGGTTTGCGGGCGCTCGCCCTCCAGCTGTGCCTCGGTGAACAGTCCGAACGCGTCCATGAGGAGGCTGAAGCCGACCGTCACGGCCATCGCCACCGCGAAGCCCACCAGCAGTGCGATCACCGAGCGCAGCGCGAGCTGCGGCCGGCGCCGTACCACTGCGGTGGAGACGCCCACCAGCGGACCGAATTCGGGGCCGACCGCCATCGCACCCACGATCAGGATGGCGTTGTCGAGCACGACACCGCAGGCCGCGATCATGGTGGCCAGGGTCATGAACGAGAGGTAGGTGACCGAAAGGGTCGACTCCTCGTGGGTCTCCTCGGTCAGGTGCTCCCACACCACCGCGTCCGCGCTCTCGCCGGGCGTCTCCGCCTCGGCCCGGTCGGCCCGCTCGGAGAGCGACAGTTCGATGTTCTCCACGGCGATGGAACCGGACGTTTCCAGTCCCAGCCGCTGCAGCCCGCTCAGCAGGTCGTTACCCGCCTCCCGCGCCACATCGCACATCACGACGTCCCCGACGGGATCGCGCGCGGCGCCCGGCAGCACGACGAGGTGGGTGGTGCCGACGGTCTCCCGGACGAGCCGGCACACGTTGTCGGTCTGACCGGCCGGTGTGATCAGGCGCAGGTGCAGCATGCCGGAAGACTAGGGGATGTTTCGAAAGTCCTGTGCGGTGCCCGCGGTGCTCGGTGCGTGCTCTCGGCGTGCCGGCCGAAAGCCCTCGTACTGGACGTACTTGGGCTTTCGGCCGGTGCGGCGAAGGGGGTACCTCCCTGCTCGAGCGAAGCCGAGAGCTTGGGGGCGCGTGCCGGGTGCCGTCGGCGCTGTGCGGGACTTTCGATACACCCCCTAGACCGGGCGGTGCCCCGGCGGGGCGGTCACAGTTTGCGCAGGCTGAGGCGCTGGACCGTGTGGTCCGGGCCCTTGCGCAGGACGAGGGTGGCCCGGCCGCGGGTGGGGGCGATGTTCTCCACCAGGTTGGGCCGGTTGATCGTCCGCCACATCGTGCCGGCGTAGTCGAGGGCCTCCTCCTCCGAGACCTGGGTGTACTTGCGGAAGTACGAGGAGGGGTCCTGGAAGGCGGTCGCGCGCAGCTTGCGGAAGCGGTTGAGGTACCAGCGCTCGATGTCCTCGGTCCGGGCGTCCACGTACACGCTGAAGTCGAAGTAGTCGGCGAGCCCGACCCGGGTGCGCCCGTCCTTGCCGGGCAGCGCGGGCTGCAGCACGTTGAGCCCCTCGACGATCAGGATGTCCGGGCGGCGCACGGTGAGCAGTTCGCCCGGGACGATGTCGTAGATGAGGTGGGAGTAGACCGGGGCCGTCACCTCGTCCTTGCCGGCCTTGATGTCGGCGACGAAACGGGTGAGCGCGCGGCGGTCGTACGACTCGGGGAAACCTTTCCGCGACATCAGGCCGCGCGCGTGGAGCTCTTTCGTCGGCAGCAGGAACCCGTCCGTGGTGACCAGTTCGACGCGCGGGTGCTCGGGCCAGCGCGACAGCAGGGCCCGGAGCAGCCGGGCGACCGTGGATTTCCCGACGGCTACGGAACCGGCGACCCCTATGACGAAGGGTGTGCCGGACTGGGAGCCCTGCTCACCGAGGAAGGTGTTCAGCGCGCCGCGGAGCCCGTCGGTGGCGCCGACGTAGAGGTTGAGCAGCCGGGACAGCGGGAGGTAGATGTCCCGCACCTCGTCGAGGTCGATGACGTCCCCGAGCCCGCGCAGTTGCTCCACCTCGTCGGCGGACAGCGGCAGCGGCGTCTTGTGGCGCAGCGCGCTCCATTCCGCACGGGTGAGGTCGAGGTAGGGAGTCGCCTCCGGCCGCTGCCGGTGGGCGCTCCGGGACGTCGAGGAGACCGGAGAGATCACAGTCCATTGTTAACGGAGTTTGAACGGGATGGTTCGTGGGCTGTGTCACGCGGTGAGTGGGATCGGAGGAAAATCGAGGGGGGTTGCGAGAAGTCGCGCGCCCCGTGTCCGGCTTTTCCTCGCATCGGGTGTGGCGTTTCGTAGCGGCTCGGGCCGCCGTCGGGTTCACAGTCACAGCCTGGGGTTCGGTGTGAAGCGCGCCATGGTCCGGATCGGCCCAGCCGTCCGCCGCCGGGTGTGCCGTATCTCCAAGTCCGACGGGAAGGGCTGACCGGACCGGACCGTAACGGCGGACGCACGAGCAAGATCACGTGACAGTCACGGTTCCCCTACGAGTGATCCCTCGATGATCACTTGTGAGGGGGCTGTGTCTATATTTCGTGGACTGTGCTGCGGACTCCTCCGCGCCTTAGAAGAAAGAGTTTTCCCACGTGAGAACCACCGCCGTCCGCCGTTCCGCTCTCACCGCCTCCGCCGCCGCGCTCGCCCTGCTCGTCACCGCCTGCGGAGGCTCCGACGACAGCGACAGCGGCAAGGGCGACGAGGGCAAGGTCGACTCCTCCTCCTCCTCCTCCTCCTCCGCGCCCGCGGCCAAGGCGCTGACCGCGGCCGAGCTGGAGAAGGCCGCGCTGGTCCAGGCGGACGTGAAGGACGGCAAGGTGGTCACCAAGGTGCCCGCGACGGACGACGTGAGCGCCGACAAGGTCAAGGCGGACGACGAGGCGTGCCAGCCCCTCGCCAACCTGCAGCTCGCGGTCCCGGTCGGCTCGCCCGCCGCCACCGTCAAGCGGTCCTGGACCGGTGAGCCGAAGAAGCCCGCCAAGGGCGCGGGCGTGGAGGAGGCCCTGCTCGCCGGCCTGGCCGTGGACAAGGTCCTCGTCACGCTCGCCTCCTACGAGGACGGCGGCGCCGAGCAGGTCGTCAAGGACGTCGACGCCGCCGCCGAGAAGTGCGCCGGAGGCTTCACCGTCACCGCGGCCGGCGAGAAGATCGAGTTCCTGAAGGCCGCCAAGGCCGAGGGACCGAAGGGTGCCGACGAGTCCGTCGAGATCACCCTGACGATGGCCGCCGATGAGGGCGTCGAGGCGCCCGTCAAGATCGTCGTCGCGCGTACCGGCGCCACCGTCGCCGGCTTCTCGGCGGTCAACTTCGGTGCGGTCGCCACCGGCGAGGAAGCCCCCTTCCCGGCGCAGATCTCCGACGCCCAGCTCGCCAAGCTCGGCTGACCTCCGGCTGCCGTGACTCCCACCGGTGCCCGGACGATGTCCGCGCACCGGTGGGAATTTCCGATTCCGGGCACGCGGCGGCCCTTTTCGGCGCCTGACGGATCGTAGGCTGCCGGGCATGTGCGGAATCGTGGGATACGTGGGGCCGCAGTCGGCGCTGGACGTCGTGACGGCCGGACTGAAACGGCTGGAGTACCGGGGCTACGACTCGGCGGGCGTGGCCGTCCTCGCGGACGGCGGGCTCGCCACGGCGAAGCGGGCCGGGAAACTGGTCAACCTGGAGAAGGAACTGGCCGCCCGGCCGCTGCCCACCGGGGCGACCGGCATCGGCCACACCCGCTGGGCCACGCACGGCGGCCCCACCGACGCCAACGCACACCCGCACCTCGACAACGCGGGCCGGGTCGCCGTCGTCCACAACGGCATCATCGAGAACTTCGCCGAACTGCGGGCCGAACTGGCCGGGCGCGGCCACGACCTGGTCTCCGAGACGGACACCGAGGTCGTCGCCCACCTGCTCGCCGAGGAGTTCTCCTCCTGTGCCGACCTCGCCGAGGCGATGCGCCTCGTCTGCAAGCGGCTGAACGGCGCCTTCACCCTGGTCGCCGTCCACGCGGACGCGCCGGACGTGGTCGTCGGGGCGCGCCGCAACTCGCCGCTCGTGGTGGGCGTCGGCGAGGGCGAGTCGTTCCTCGCCTCGGACGTCGCCGCGTTCATCGAGCACACCCGCTCCGCGATCGAACTGGGCCAGGACCAGGTGGTCGAACTGCGCCGGGACAAGGTCACGGTGACCGGTTTCGACGGCGTGGCGGCGGACGTCCGCTCGTACCACATCGACTGGGACGCGTCGGCCGCGGAGAAGGGCGGCCACGACTACTTCATGCTCAAGGAGATCGCCGAGCAGCCCAGGGCCGTCGCCGACACCCTGCTCGGCCGCATCGACGGCACCGGAGCCCTGTCCCTGGACGAGGTGCGGATCCCCCCGGAGGCGCTGCGCGAGGCCGACAAGGTCGTCATCGTCGCCTGCGGTACGGCCTTCCACGCCGGGTTGATCGCCAAGTACGCCATCGAGCACTGGACGCGGATCCCCTGCGAGGTCGAGCTGGCGAGCGAGTTCCGCTACCGCGATCCGATCCTCGACCAGCAGACCCTCGTCGTCGCCATCTCCCAGTCCGGCGAGACCATGGACACCCTGATGGCCCTGCGGCACGCGCGCGAACAGGGCGCCCGCGTCCTGGCCATCTGCAACACCAACGGCTCGACCATCCCTCGTGAGTCCGACGCCGTCCTCTACACCCACGCCGGCCCCGAGGTCGCCGTCGCCTCGACCAAGGCCTTCCTGACCCAACTGGTCGCCTGCTACCTGGTAGCCCTGTACCTCGCCCAGGTCCGCGGCGCGAAGTACGGCGACGAGATCCGCGCGGTCGTCCGGGACCTGTCCTCCATCGCCCGGTCGGTGGAACGGGTTCTGGAGACCATGGAACCCGTACGGGAACTCGCCCGCACCCTCGCCCACAAGGACACCGTGCTGTTCCTGGGCCGGCACGTCGGCTACCCGGTCGCCCTGGAGGGCGCGCTCAAGCTCAAGGAGCTCGCCTACATGCACGCGGAGGGCTTCGCCGCGGGCGAGCTGAAACACGGCCCCATCGCCCTCATCGAGGACGACCTGCCCGTGGTCGTGGTCGTCCCGTCGCCGCGCGGCCGCTCCGTCCTCCACGACAAGATCGTCTCCAACATCCAGGAGATCCGTGCCCGCGGCGCCCGCACCATCGTCATCGCCGAGGAGGGCGACGACGAGGTGACCCCCTACGCCGACCACCTCATCCGCATCCCGCCCACCCCGACCCTCCTCCAGCCCCTGGTCGCCACGGTCCCCCTCCAGGTCTTCGCCTGCGAACTGGCCACGGCCCGCGGCAACGAGGTGGACCAGCCCCGCAACCTGGCGAAGTCGGTCACGGTGGAGTGACTTCGGGACCGAGCGGGGAGTCTGGCGAAGGCCGGGACCGGGGCCCCTACGGCTGAACGACGCGCTCGCCGTGACGAGGACCTGCGTTCAGAGGCGGCACACTCACCCGAAAAAGCGTGAGCACTCCGGGCACCACTGTTCAGATGCCGCTCGTCTGAGCGCTCACGTGTCATTCGCCTGCTGACTGCTCACGTTTTTCGGTAGGGCACCTGCTTCCGACCCCAAGGAGCTCTACGGCAGCGGCGCCGTCCGCTCGTGGACGCCGAACCGGAGGAGGGAGGGCGAGGACTGGGGCTCGTCCGGGCGTGCTCGGACGTATGGGGCCGGCAGACGCTGTCTGCAGAGGGCAACCGGGGCACGTACGTGTGGTGCGAGCTGAACGCAACTCACCCGACGGCTGCGTGAGCGTGCCGGGACCGGTGTTCGCCATAAAGTGCTCGGCATGAGCATTATCGGAGTCGGGATCGACGTGGCCGAGATCGAGCGGTTCGCGGCGTCGTTGGAGCGGACGCCCGGCCTCGTGCGGCGGCTGTTCGTGGACAGCGAGTTGCTGCTGCCCAGTGGGGAACGGCGGGGGATCGCCTCGCTGGCGGCGCGGTTCGCCGCCAAAGAGGCGCTGGCCAAGGCGCTCGGGGCGCCCGGCGGCCTGTACTGGACCGATGCCGAGGTGTACTGCGAGGACAGCGGGCAGCCGCGGCTGCGGGTGAAGGGGACGGTGGCGGCGCGGGCCGCCGAGCTGGGCGTGCGGTCCTGGCACATCTCGCTCAGTCATGACGCCGGGGTGGCGTCGGCGGTCGTCGTTGCCGAAGGGTGAACGAGGGCGGGTGACGGACGTGGACCAGTACAGGTTGCTGGGATTCCCCGGGGTCGGGGAGGCCGGGGGCCGGCTGCCGGTGTGGGGAGAGGCGCTTCTCGCCGCCGCCGCTCTGCTCGTGGTGGTGTTCACGGTGGTGCGCATGGTGCGGATGGCTCGTCGGGCGGGGCGCAGGCGGCGGCGGTGACCGGCCGGATGTGCGGGATGGGAACGTGTGTGCCTGCGGTCGCTGGTCCGGGTGGTGTCCGTGTGATCGGGGGACGGGTGTGCGGCGGTCGCGCATACCGTCTCACTGGGGCTCGGGCGCCACGGCGTTCCGGTCGGCAACCGGGAGGTCTTGGGGAGGGCATGGTGCAGGCAGTGGAGGCGGTCGGGTGGGCCCGTTATACCTACCGGCTGCGTGTGTCGTCGGCTGCCCGGGGGGCGCTGGAGGGGGAGTGGGATCGCTGCCGGTGGGTGTGGAACGAGTGCGTGGCGCGTGCGAAGAAGGCCCACCGGGACGGGGAGCTGTGCGGTCCCGCCCGGCTGGACAAGATGCTGACCGGGGCCCGTGCGGTCACGCCCTGGTTGACGGTGGGCTCCTCGGTAGTGCAGCAGCAGGTCATCCGCGACTTCACCAAGGCCCGGGCGAAGGCCCTCAAGGACATCAAGGACCGTCTGCCGCTTGGGCGGCGGGCGGGCATGCCGAAGCACCGGAAGAAGCGTGAGGCGCGGCCGACGCTGAACTACACGCGGCGTGGTTTCCGGCTCAAGGGCGGGCGCCTGTACCTCGCGGGCGGCATCGTGGTGGGGGTGGTGTGGTCGCGTGCGCTGCCGGACGAGCCGTCGAGCGCGCGGGTCTATTGCGACAGCCTCGGCCACTGGTACGCCTCCTTCGTCGTCCCCGCCGTGCTGCAGCCGCTCGAGCCTGCCGGTGCGGTGATCGGGATCGACTGGGGCGTTACGGAGACGGCGACCACCACCAGCGACGCCCATGACCTCCCGCACGCCCGGCACGGCCACAAGGCCAAGGAGGAGCTGGCCCGTTACGACCGGATGATGGCCCGCCGCAGACCCGCCAGGAGGGAGGCCGCCTCGCGGGGCTACCGGGAGGCGAAGCGGCTGCGGGCGAAGACCTACGCGAGGATCGCCCGGCAACGGCAGGACACCGCCCGCAAATGGGCCAAGAAGATCGTGCGCGACCACGACGTGATCGCGGTGGAGGACTTCCGCCCGAAGTTCCTCGCCCGCACGTCCACGGCCCGCAAGGCCGCCGACGCTGCGATCGGCGCCACCAAACGGGCCCTGCTCGAGATGGGCCGCAAACACGGGCGGGACGTGCGCCTGGTACATCCCGCGCACACCACCATGGACTGCGCCCGGTGCGGAGCGAGAACCAAGCACGCACTGCCGCTGTCGGAACGTACCTACACCTGCACCGCGTGCGGAGCCGTCTCCCCCAGAGACAAGAACTCCGCCCGCGTGATGCTTCTCCGGGCAGGTCTGAACCCGGCTGGTGTTGATCGCGTAAGACTCGACCGCTCGCCGAGCGACCAAGCGGCGTGAGCCAGGAATCTCCCTCGCTGTAAGAGGGAGAGCATTCAAGTTGTAGCAGTTCTCGACGGGCGCGTGGGCTTCGATAACTTTCGACCGGCTTGAGAGGCGCGGGACGGCCTTCGGCGAAAGGTAGTTGGACCGTTCCGTGCGGGACACTCGGAGGTATGCGTACTGCGTACAGCGTGGAGACGGTCAGGGCGGCGGAGCGGGACCTGATGGCGCGGCTGCCGGAGGGCGCGCTGATGCAGCGCGCCGCCGCCGGGCTCGCCGCGGCCTGCGCGGACCTGCTCGGGCGGGGTTACGGCCGGGTCTACGGCAGCAGGGTCGTCCTGCTGGTCGGCAGCGGGGACAACGGCGGCGACGCCCTCTATGCCGGCGCCCGGCTGGCCCGGCGCGGCGCGGGCGTCACGGCGGTGCTGCTCGCGCCGGAGCGCGTCCATGCCGCCGGGCTCGCGGCCCTGCGCCGGGCGGGCGGCCGGACCGTGGGGATCACCGATGCCGACGCCGATGCCAACGCCGACACGGGGCCCGATGCCGATACCGCTGCCGTCGCGGCGGTCCGACGGGCCGATCTCGTCGTGGACGGCATCGTCGGAATCGGTGGCACGGGCGGGCTGCGCCCGGAGGCGGTGCCGCTCGCCCGTGCCGCCGAACGGTCCGGTGCCACGGTCGTCGCCGTCGACCTGCCGAGCGGCGTCGACGCGGACACCGGCGAGGTGCGCGGCACCGCGCTCCGGGCCGACCTCACGGTGACCTTCGGGACGCACAAGCCGGGGCTGCTCATCGACCCGGCACGGGAGTACGCGGGGTCGGTGCGGCTCGTCGGCATCGGTCTCGACCTGCCCGCCGAGCCGGAACTCGAGGCGCTCCAGCACGCCGACGTGGCCCGGCTGCTGCCGGTGCCCGGCGCGGAGAGCGACAAGTACCGGCGCGGTGTCGTCGGGGTCGCCGCCGGGTCCGCCCGCTACCCCGGCGCCGCCGTGCTCGCGGTCGCCGGTGCGCTGCGGGGCGGCGCCGGGGCCGTACGGTACGCCGGTCCCGCCGCGCGGGACGTGATCGCCCGCTTCCCCGAGACACTGGTGTCCGACCGGGGGCCGAAGCACGCCGGGCGGGTGCAGGCGTGGGTCGTCGGGCCGGGTGCCGGGGACGACGCCGGCCCGGTGGCGGAGGTGCTGGCGGCGGACGTCCCGGCACTGATCGACGCGGACGGCCTGCGGCTGGCCGACGCCTCGGCCGTACGGGACCGCCGGGCGCCGACCCTGCTGACCCCGCACGCCGGAGAGGCCGCCGCGCTGCTCGGCGTGGAGCGTGAGGAGGTCGAGGCCGGCCGGCTGGCCGCGGCGCGTGAACTGGCCGGACGATACGGGGCGACCGTGCTGCTCAAGGGCTCCACGACACTGGTCGCCGACCCGGAGGACGGGGACGGTACCGCCGTACGGGTGAACCCGACCGGGACGTCCTGGCTGGCCACGGCCGGAAGCGGGGACGTCCTGTCCGGCCTGACGGGCTCGCTGCTGGCGGCGGGACTGCCGGCCCGGGACGCCGGCAGCGTGGCGGCCTACCTGCACGGGCTCGCGGGACGTCACGCGGCGGACGGCGCGCCGGTGGGGGCGCACGACGTGGCGGAGGCGATCCCGGGGGCGTGGCGGGACGTCATGCGCGGGTGAGTCCGAAAGCGCGGGGTCCCCGGACGGGTGGAGCCCCGCCCGGCGCCCGGTGGCGCCGTACCGTCCCGCCGGGGCCGCCCTTGCCGTACCGCTCCCGATGGGGTGTCGTACCGCTCTGAGAGACTGGAGCGCGATGAACGAGACAGATGCTGTGCGGAGTGCGACCTTCAGGGCCCGTGCCGAGATCGATCTGGCCGCGCTGCGCGCCAATGTGCGAAGCCTGCGCGCCCATGCGTCCGGTGCCGCCCTCATGACCGTGGTCAAGGCGGACGCCTACGGGCACGGCGCCCTCGCGTGCGCGCGGGCGGCCGTCGAGGCCGGGGCGTCCTGGCTCGGCACGGCCACCCCGCAGGAGGCGCTGGCGCTGCGCGCGCCCGATGCCGGGGTCCCCGCCGACGTACGCGTCATGTGCTGGCTGTGGACGCCCGGCGGGCCGTGGCGGGAGGCGATCGAGGCCGACCTCGACGTCGGCGTCAGCGGCATGTGGGCGCTGGAGGAGGTCACCGCGGCCGCGCGTGCCGCCGGGCGGCCCGCGCGCGTGCACCTCAAGGCCGACACCGGCCTGGGGCGGGGCGGCTGCGCGCCCGCGGACTGGGCCGAGCTGGTCGCCGCGGCCCTCGCCGCCGAGGCCGACGGCCTGCTGGGCGTCGTCGGCCTGTGGTCGCACCTCGCCTGCGCCGACGAGCCGGGGCACCCCTCCATCGACGCCCAGCTCACCCGCTTCCGGGAGATGGTGGCGTACGCCGAGCAGCAAGGGGTCGACCCCGAGGTCCGGCACATCGCCAACTCGCCGGCCATCCTCACCCTCCCCGACAGCCACTTCGATCTCGTCCGGGCCGGCATCGCGACGTACGGCGTCTCGCCCAGCCCCGAGATCGGCACCCCTGCCGACTTCGGGCTGCGTCAGGTGATGACCCTGACCGCCTCCCTCGCCCTGGTGAAGCACGTCCCCGGCGGGCACGGCGTCTCGTACGGCCACCACTACGTCACCCCGGGCGCCACCACCCTCGGCCTGGTCCCGCTCGGCTACGCGGACGGCATCCCGCGGCACGCCTCCTCCGCCGGTCCGGTACTGGTCGAGGGCAAGTGGCGTACGGCCGCGGGGCGGATCGCGATGGACCAGTTCGTCGTCGACCTCGGCGGGGACGAGCCTCCGCCGGGCACCGAGGCGGTGCTCTTCGGCCCCGGCGACCGCGGCGAGCCCACCGTCGAGGACTGGGCGCAGGCCGCGAACACCATCGGGTACGAGATCGTCACCCGGATCGGAACCCGCGTCCCGCGCGTCCATGTGAATGACGTGACGGCGTGACGGCGTGAGGCATGACGGCGTGACGGCATGACGAAGTAGTACGCCAGAACGCCCGTACGTCCGTACGCTCATCCGACCGCACGCGCATGAGGAACGACAGAGGAGCCAGTACGTGAGCGAGAGCAGTGCGGGGGCCGTCAACACCGCCGTCACGACGGCTGCCGCCTCCGTCGCCGAAGCGTCCGGTGGCTGGCGCCGGGCGACCGGGGTCGCCGGCGTCGCGATAGGTGTGCTCGCCACGGGTGCCGCCGCCGGGGTGGCCATAGAGCGGATGACCGTCGGCCGGGGCATGCGCAAGAAGGCCCGGCTCGCCCTCGACTCCACCGGACCGTACGGCTCGCTGCGCGGCACCCCCGGCAGGGCGTACGCCGAGGACGGCACCGAGCTGTACTACGAGGTCGACGACCCCGACCCGGACCCGGACGCCACTCCCGCGCGCCGCCGCCGGCTGTTCGGCCGCAAGTCACCCGCCCCCGTCACCGTCGTCTTCAGCCACGGTTACTGCCTCAGCCAGGACTCCTGGCACTTCCAGCGGGCCGCGCTCAGGGGTGTCGTACGGGCCGTGTACTGGGACCAGCGCAGCCACGGCCGTTCCGCGCGGGGTGCGGCCCAGGTCGAGCGGGGCGAGCCGGTCACCATCGACCAGCTGGGGCAGGATCTCAAGGCCGTCATCGACGCCGCCGCCCCCGAGGGGCCGATCGTGCTGGTCGGGCACTCCATGGGCGGGATGACGGTGATGGCCCTCGCCGACCGGTACCCCGAGCTGATCCGTGAGCGGGTCGTCGGTGCCGCCCTCGTCGGCACCTCGCCGGGACGGCTGGGCGAGGTCAATTTCGGGCTGCCCGTGGCCGGGGTCAACGCGGTGCGGCGGGTGCTGCCGGGGGTGCTGAGGGCGCTGGGGCAGCGGGCCGAGCTGGTGGAGAAGGGGCGCCGGGCCACCGCGGACCTGTTCGCCGGGATCATCAAGCGGTACTCGTTCGCGGCCCGGGACGTCGACCCGGCCGTCGCCCGGTTCGCCGAGCGGATGATCGAGTCCACCCCGATCGACGTCGTCGCCGAGTACTACCCGGCCTTCAGCGAGCACGACAAGACCGAGGCCCTCGCCCACTTCACCGGCCTCCCGGTGCTCGTGCTGGCCGGGGTGAAGGACCTGCTCACGCCCAGCGAGCACAGCGAGGTCATCGCCGGGCTGCTGCCGGAAGCCGAACTGGTGCTGGTACCGGACGCCGGGCATCTGGTCATCCTGGAGCATCCGGAAGTGGTCACCGACCGTCTCGCCGATCTGCTCGCCCGCACCGGGGCGGTGCCCGCCGCGGCTACCGTGGGTGGCTGTGACCCCGCCTCCTCCTGACGGAGACGGCTGCCGGCCTTTTCCGGCGGTGGTCCAGCCCGAACCGACCCCTTGCGGGGTGTGCCCATGTACTACTGCGAGTGAGTGATGATGGAAGAAGTCGCAGCGTCCCCCCCGTCCGTCCGGTTGGTCGTCAGTTCCCCCGACCGGATGCGGGATTTGGGCCGTGCCCTCGCCAAGCTGCTGCGCGCCGGCGACCTCGTGATGCTCACCGGCGAGCTGGGCGCGGGCAAGACCACGCTGACCCGTGGGCTCGGCGAGGGGCTCGGGGTGCGGGGCGCCGTCACCTCCCCGACCTTCGTGATCGCCCGCGTGCACCCGTCCCTGGGGGACGGACCGCCGCTGGTCCACGTCGACGCGTACCGGCTGTCGGGCGGACTGGACGAGATGGAGGACCTGGATCTCGACGTCTCGCTGCCCGAGTCGGTGATCGTCGTGGAGTGGGGCGAGGGCAGGCTCGAGGAGCTGACCGACGACCGGCTCCAGCTCGTCATCCACCGCGCGGTCGGCGACACCACGGACGAGGTCCGGCACGTGACGCTGACCGGCCTGGGCGACCGCTGGACGGGCACGGACCTGAGCGCACTGTCGGCCCTGAGCGCGCTGTCGGCCTGAGCGCACCGTCGGCCTGAGCGCACCGTCGGTCTGGGCGGGGCGGGCCGGCGCGCTGTGCCCGTGGGGTCCGTTCTCCGGGCGTTCCGACAAGGTGTCGGTAAAATCTTGCATTTGGTGTCCCGGGCGTGGTCACATGGTATCCAGCTCGTAGTTAGGTCTGCCTAACCACGTCCGCCCCCGGCCTCAGGAGGCGTCCATGCCGGCCACCGAGATCTCTCGCCGGACCGAGGCGCGGCCGCAGTCGTTCGCCGGGGTGTCGATGCGCGACCTGCTGGCGGCCGGCGCGGCCGCCGCCGCGATCTCCACACCGCCCCGCGCTCCCGAACCGCACCCGCGGCCCCGGCTCGCCGAGCCGGGCGACGGCCACCGCGAGGCCGCCTGATCCAGGCCCGTCACCGCCGTGGTCGTACGTCGTACGTCATGGGTGGTGGGCGATGTCGCGGCTAACGCACGACGACGACCGTGCGGCCGATGGTGGCGAACTTCCACATCGCCTCGCCGTCCGCGCGGGTTTCGCGGATGCCGCCGGTGGGGACCTTCGGGTCCGGTTCCGGGGCCGATCCGTCGATCGCCGCGCTGAAACCGATCGCCGTGCGGCCGTTGCCGGCGAAGCGGACGACGTGTTCGACGGGGATGCCGTCCGATCCCGTGGTGGACTTCGAGCGGGAGGTGACCCGGTAGGTGCCCGGCTCCGGGTCCACCGTGCCGGGGCTGACCACGAAGGCGTGCCGGACCTTGCCGCCCTCCTCGACCAGCCACACCCGGTCGTCGCCCAGGGCGTAGACGACCCGGGGACCCTGGCCGGAGCCCTCGGGCAGGGCGGCGGGGGAGTGCTTGCCCCGGTCCGCCTGCGGGGCGGCCCGTGCGCTGCCCGTGTCCGTGCGGGCCGCGTGCGGAGCGGCCGGCGCGTTCGCCGACGCCTGGTAGCCGAGGACGCCGACCGTCAGGAGGGCCGCCGCGGTCAGTCCCGCCACGATCGCCGAGCTGTTGCCCGCCACCGCCGTCACCACCTCTGTCCCGCTCCGGCCCGCAGTGTCCCGTGGGACCCGCTCTCCCGTCGCACCCGCTGTCGCCGCCACCCCGGTGGCGATCATCCGGGATCGTCCGGAATTATCCGAAATGCGCATACGTCGATGTGACGGTAGCAGTACGTGACCGTTCGACCGGGCCGTCCGACACGGGGCACGGGGAGCCGTAGGCTGTTTGTGTGCTCCTGCTCGCTCTGGATACCGCCACCCCTGCCGTCACCGTCGCGCTGCACGACGGCGACGACGTCATCGCTTCGTCGAGCCAGGTGGACGCCCGCCGCCACGGCGAACTGCTGCTCCCGGCGATCGACCGGGTGCTCGCCGAGGCCGGTCTGAAGGTGGACGCCCTCACCGGGATCGTCGTCGGCATCGGCCCCGGACCGTACACCGGGCTGAGGGTCGGCCTGATGACCGCGGACACCTTCGGGCTCGCGCTCGGTGTCCCCGTGCACGGCGTGTGCACGCTGGACGGCCTCGCGTACGCCGCCGACCTGGAGGGCCCCTTCGTCGTGGCGACCGACGCCCGCCGCAAGGAGGTCTACTGGGCGCGGTACGCCGACTCCCGTACCCGCCTCACCGACCCCGCCGTCGACCGGCCCGCCGACATCGCCGGTCAGGTCGCGGGGCTGCCCGCTGTCGGCGCCGGCGCGCTGCTGTACCCCGACACCTTCCCCGCAGCGCACGAGCCCGAGTACGTGACCGCCGCCGCCCTCGCCCGGCTGGCCGCCGAGCGGCTGGCGGCCGGCGTGGAACTGCCCGCGCCCCGGCCGCTGTACCTGCGCCGCCCCGATGCCCAGGTCCCCAAGAACTACAAGGTGGTCACCCCCAAGTGACACAAGTGACAGGGCCCGAGAAGGTTGCGCTGCGCGAGATGCGCTGGTGGGACATCGAGCGCGTGTTCCGGCTGGAGCGCGAGCTGTTCCCCGAGGACGCCTGGTCACGAGGGATGTTCTGGTCCGAGCTGGCCCATGCGCGCGGTCCCGCGGCGACCCGCCGTTACGTGATCGCGGAGGAGGACGGCCGTCTCGTCGGATACGCGGGCCTCACCTCCGCCGGTGCGGCGGCCGACGGCGACGAGGGCGCGGCGACCGGGGTGGCCGACGTCCAGACGATCGCCGTCAGCCGGGACCACTGGGGCACCGGCCTCGGCTCGCGGCTGCTGACGGAGCTGCTGCGGGCGGCGACCGCGTTCGAGTGCGCCGAGGTGCTGCTGGAGTGCCGGATCGACAACGTCCGGGCCCGGAAGCTGTACGAGCGCTTCGGCTTCGAGACCATCGGGGTCAGGAAGGGCTACTACCAGCCGGGGAACGTGGACGCCCTGGTGATGCGGCTGGCCGACCCGTCCACCTCCGTCAATCCGGCGAACCCCGGGAACCCCGCGACCTCAGTGAACGGCGTAGAAGGAACCGAGACTCATGGCTGACGAACCCCTGGTACTGGGGATCGAGACCTCCTGCGACGAGACCGGTGTCGGCGTCGTCCGGGGTACCACCCTGCTGGCGGACGCCGTCGCCTCCAGCGTCGACGAGCACGCCCGCTTCGGCGGTGTCGTCCCCGAGGTCGCCTCGCGCGCCCACCTGGAGGCGATGGTGCCCACCATCGAGCGCGCGCTGAAGGAGGCGGGGGTGAGCGCCCGGGACCTGGACGGCATCGCCGTCACCGCCGGTCCGGGTCTCGCCGGTGCGCTGCTGGTCGGCGTCTCGGCGGCGAAGGCGTACGCCTACGCCCTCGGCAAGCCCCTGTACGGCGTCAACCACCTCGCCTCGCACATCTGCGTGGACCAGCTGGAGCACGGGCCGCTCCCCGAGCCGACGATGGCGCTGCTGGTCTCCGGTGGCCACTCCTCGCTGCTGCTCTCCTCGGACATCACCTCCGACGTCCGTCCGATGGGCGCCACCATCGACGACGCGGCCGGCGAGGCCTTCGACAAGATCGCGCGCGTGCTGAACCTCGGTTTCCCCGGCGGCCCGGTCATCGACCGGTACGCGCGCGAGGGCGACCCGTCCGCGATCGCGTTCCCGCGCGGACTGACCGGGCCGCGCGACCCCGCGTACGACTTCTCCTTCTCCGGTCTGAAGACGGCTGTGGCCCGCTGGATCGAGGCCAAGCGGGCGGCGGGGGAGGAGGTCCCGGTGCGTGACGTGTCGGCCTCCTTCCAGGAGGCGGTCGTGGACGTGCTCACCCGCAAGGCCGTACGTGCCTGCAAGGACGAGGGCGTCGACCACCTCATGATCGGCGGCGGAGTGGCCGCCAACACCCGGCTGCGGGCGCTGGCCCGGGAACGCTGCGAGGCGGCGGGCATCCGGCTGCGCGTACCGCGCCCGGGGCTGTGCACGGACAACGGCGCGATGGTGGCCGCCCTGGGCGCCGAGATGGTCGCCCGTAACCGGGCGGCTTCCGACTGGGACCTGTCCGCGGACTCGTCCCTCCCGGTGACGGAACCGCACGTGCCGGGCCACTCGCACGCCCCCGACCGCGACCACGACCATGTGCACGAGGTGAGCAAGGAGAACCTGTACTCGTGACCGTCGCGCTGATGTGGGAGGCGCGGGCCGTACCCGGCCGGGGCGAGGCGCTGCTGGCCTGGGCCGAGGAGCGGGTGCGGGAACTGCCCGCCGATCCCGCCCCCTTGCGCCGGGAGACCTTCCGCGCCCCGCAGGACCGGGTCCTCGTCATCACCTGGTGGGACGCCCCGTACAACGCCGACCTGCCCGAACTGCCCGAACCGGGAGCGGACTTGGTCACGCGGGCGGCGCACCGGTGGCGGTTCGAGTCGGTGGGGACGGGCTGACCGCGTCTTGAGCGTGGGGTGAGTGCGTGGGGGCGAGGGGCGTTGCGGGCCCCGGCCGGCAACGCCCCTCGCCACCCCTGTCCCTGCCCCCTGCCCTTGCCCCTGCCCCGGTGTCCGTCCCCCCGTCACACCCCGTCCGACACCTCCGTCCCGCATACCAGCCGCCGGTCGGAGCCGAGTTCGCGGAGGGGGCCGGTGAGGGTGAGGTGGGCCGTGTGGCGTAGGCGGTGGCCTGCCAGGCGGTGAATCCGGCCAGGCACTCCTCGTGCGCGACCGCCGGGATGCCGAACCTGCCCGCCCGCGTGATCCGGCGCTGGGCGCGGGCCGGCGCCCGCGTACCGAGATCCGGGTCGACGGGGGCCGTGCCGAAGGAGCGGGTGAGCCGGCCCAGGCCGTGGACGATCAGCTCGCCCCCGTCGTGGTCGGAGGTCATGTCGTGCTGGTGCGGGGCGACTCCCTCGCCGTCCGTGCCCGCGCCGGCCCAGACCCCGTACAGCTGGGCGGTCTTCTCCTCCAGGGTCATCCGGGCGAGCAGGTCGTCGACCCGGGCGGCGGCGGGCAGGGCGGGGTCACGCCAGGGCGCGGTGGTCATGAAACTCCTGTCGAGGACGGACGGCCCTCTCACGAACGTTCTCCATGACGGGGTCTGCGGTGGGGCTACTGCCTTGGGCGCCTTGAGTTGCGAATGTTTCGGAATTTATATCGAATGTTCCGGGAATTTATGGCGCGAGGAATACTTCGTCAAGGGGGTCCGCAGGGATACGATCGCGGCCATGACTTCCTCGCAGCCCGCCGAAACCCGGACGCGAGGGCGCAGTACGCAGACTGCGACCCTTGCCGAGATCGCCCGCGAGGCCGGTGTCTCCGCGCCGACTGTTTCGAAGGTCCTCAACGGCCGTGCCGATGTCGCCCCCGCCACCCGGAGCCGGGTCGAGGAACTGCTGCGTGCCCACGGCTACCGGCGCCGGCGCGCCGAGGCCACCCGCTCGCCGCTGATCGACCTGGTCTTCCACGAACTGGAGAGCGCCTGGGCGATGGAGGTCATCCGGGGCGTGGAGAACGTGGCGAGGGACGCCGGACTGAGCGTCGTGCTCTCCGAGAGCGCGGGGCGGCTCACCCCGGGGCGGACCTGGGCCGACCAGGTCGCCGCGCGCCGCCCGCACGGGGTGATCCTCGTGCTGTCCGGCCTCGACGAGTCCGGGCGGGCGCTGCTGACCAGCCGTTCCATCCCGTTCGTGGTGATGGACCCGGCCGGTGATCCCGGCACCGACGTGCCCTCCATCGGCGCGACCAACTGGCAAGGCGGACTCGCCGCCACCCGGCACCTGCTCGAGCTGGGGCACACCAGGATCGGGGCCGTCAGCGGGCCCTCGCAGATGATGTGCAGCCGCGCCCGCGTCGACGGCTACCGGGCCGCGCTGGAGACCGGCGGGCTTCCGGTGGACCCCGGGCTGATCATGACCGGCGACTTCCACCACGAGACCGGGTACCGCCAGGGCCTCGCCCTGCTGCGCCGCCCCGACCGGCCCACCGCGGTCTTCGCCGGCAACGACCTCCAGGCGCTCGGTCTCTACGAGGCGGCGCGTGAGCTGGGCCTGCGGATTCCCGAGGACCTGAGCGTGGTCGGGTTCGACGATCTGCCGGTGGCCCGCTGGGTGGGGCCGCCGCTGACGACCGTACGGCAGCCGCTGACGGAGATGGCGGAGGCGGCTGCCAGGCTGGTGCTCGACCTCGGCAAGGGCGAGCACGCGGCGGCGGCCGCGACCCGGGTGGAACTGGCGACGAGCCTGGTGGTGCGCAGTAGCACGGGGGCGCCGCCGGCCGGAGGCTGACGGTTTCCGGGCTTCCGGGCTTCTGGGCTTCTGGGCGTCGGCGGGGCGGCGCTCGAAGCCTGTCGCTGACGATTTCGAAAGTTTCGCTGTTCGGGACTCGCGCGGTGCCGTGCGGTCGGCCGCCAACTCGGCTGTTCTCAGGGTGAGTCCAGGCGGTGAAGTCTGAGAACTTCACAAGAAAACAGTCCGGAGGGTGTTGGTTGCCATAATTCGGACTTACGTTCCTGCCTGTGAGGGGACACGAGGACCAGGGCGAGGGCTCCGACGAAGGGCACGACGAGTCCGAAAGTGACGCGCCTTCGGACGCGCCCTCGGAAGCTTCCGAGGGCGCGGGCATAGGGACGGACCCGCCGACGGAACAGCGACCGCACCGCCGGGCGCGGGCGCTGAAGTTCGCCGGTCTCGCTCTGGCGGGCGCGCTGGCGCTGGGCGCCGGGGCGGCCGGCTGGGCGTACTGGCAGCTCGGCGACAACATCACGAGCGTCGACATCGACAGCGCCCTGGGCGACGACCGTCCGGCCAGGGGAACCACCCCCGGCCAGGGTGCTTCGGCGTCCGCCTCGGCCTCACCCCTGCCGACGGGGTCCCTCAACATCCTGGTGCTGGGCTCGGACTCGCGCAGTGGCGGAGAGAACCGGGCACTCGGCGGCGGCGACAGCGGCGGGGCCCGTTCCGACACGGCCATGGTCGTCCACCTCGACGCCGGCCGGACCGCCGCGACCGTGGTCAGCATCCCGCGCGACACCCTGGTCGACCGCCCGGCCTGCCCGCTGCCGGACGGCGGGTCGACGCGGCCGGCGTCCCACGCGATGTTCAACAGCGCGTACGAGGTGGGCGGGCCGGTGTGCGCGGTGAAGACGGCCGAGCTGCTCACGGACGTCCGCATGGACCACTACGTCGAGATCGACTTCACCGGCTTCGCCCGCCTGGTCGACGTGCTCGGCGGCGTCACCGTCACCACGGACGAGGACATCGACGACGACCGGAGCCATCTGAACCTCGAAGCGGGCACCCACCACCTGGACGGCACCGAGGCCCTCGCGCTGGCCCGCACCAGGTACGGCATCGGGGACAGCAGCGACCTCGGCCGCATAGGCCTCCAGCACACGCTGGTGAAGGCGCTGCTGGACCGGATCGGGAAGCAGGGCCTGCTGACCGACCCCGTGAAGCTGTACGAGGCCGCCGACGCGGTCACCAGCAGCCTCACGACCGACACCGGCCTGGACTCGCCGGCCGAGCTGAACCGCTTCGCCCGGAGCCTGCAGGGCCTGTCGTCGACCGCCGTCACCACCGTCATGATGCCGGTGGTCCCGGCGCCCTGGGACGCCGACCGGGTGGTGGCGGACCAGCCGGAGGCGGACGAGCTGTGGGCGTCGCTGCGGTGACTCGCGGCGCGCCGGAAGAAGGTTCAAGAAAGTTCGGGGAAATCCGGGGGAGCGTGTCGATTCCGGCGTCGCCCGTTCGACGCAGGGGGTGAGAGGCCGGGAAGGGCCCGGCCCGTACGACACGACGACATGAGGAGTCACCATGCCGCGCTTTCTTTCCCTGGTCCGGATCGACGAGTCCAACGCGCCTGCGGAGGGGCCCAGCCCCGAGCTGATGCAGCGGATGGGTGAACTGATCGAGGAGATGACGAAGGCCGGGGTCCTGCTGGACACCGCCGGGCTGACCCCGACGGCCCAGGGCGCCCGGGTGCACTACGAGGGTGGACAACTGTCCGTGACCGACGGTCCGTTCACCGAGTCCAAGGAGGTCATCGGGGGCTATGCGCTGATGCAGGCCAAGGACAGGGCCGAGGCGATCGAGTGGACCGAGCGGTTCCTGAAGGTGCACGAGGAGCACTGGACGGTGACCTGCGAGGTACGGGAGATCGTCGAGGGCTGACGGCGGCGGAGCGGCCCGGCGGGGCCGCTTTCCGGCCTCCGGTGTCGTAGGGGTGTGTGAGGGTGGGCTGTGACATCGCAGCCCATCCCCGTCCCGCACGGCGCGGCCGAGACGGCGGCAGCCACCGCGCCCGGTGACCCGGCCGGGTCCCCCGCGGCCGTCCGGGCGCGCCGGACCGTCGAGACCGTCTTCCGTCTGGAGTCCCCGCGGGTGATCGCCGGCGTGGCCCGCGTCGTCCGTGACGTCGGCATCGCCGAGGAACTGGCGCAGGACGCCCTCGTCGCCGCGCTGGAGCAGTGGCCGAGGGACGGCGTGCCCGACAATCCGGGCGCCTGGCTCATGGCCACCGCCAAGAACCGCGCCGTCGACTTGATCCGGCGCCGCGAGAACTACGCCCGCAAGCTCGCCGAGATCGGCCGGGACCCCTCGGCCGTCGCCCCGCCGGAGGACCCCGCAGACCTCGCCGACCCCGACGGCATCGACGACGACCTGCTCCGGCTCGTCTTCACCGCGTGCCACCCGGCCCTGTCGGCCGAGGCGCGCATCGCCCTCACCCTGCGCCTGCTCGGCGGTCTGACCACGGCCGAGATCGCCCGCGCGTTCCTGGTCCCGGAACCGACGGTGGCCCAGCGGATCGTGCGCGCGAAGCGGACCCTCGCGACGGAGAACGTCGCCTTCGAGGTGCCCTACGGCCCCGACCGCGCGGCCCGCCTCGGCTCGGTCCTCGACGTCATCTACCTGATCTTCAACGAGGGGTACGCGGCCACCGCGGGCGACGACTGGCTGCGCCCCGGCCTGTGCGAGGACGCGCTGCGGCTGGCCCGTGTGCTGTCCGGGCTGATGCCCGGGGAACCCGAGGTCCACGGTCTCACCGCGCTGCTGGAGTTCCAGACCTCCCGCGCCGCCGCCCGCACCGGCCCGGACGGCGAACCGGTCCTGCTCAAGGACCAGAACCGGGCCCGTTGGAACCGCATGCTCATCGCCCGCGGCATCACCGCCCTCACCCGAGCCGACGCGACGGCGGGCGGCGCCCCGGGCCCGTACGTCCTCCAGGCCGCCATCGCCGGCTGCCACGCGCACGCGTACCGCTACGAGGACACCGACTGGCGCCGCATCGTCGCCCTCTACGGTCTCCTCGCCGCCCGCGCCCCGTCCCCGGTCGTCGAACTCAACCGCGCGGTCGCCGTCTCCATGGCCGACGGTCCCGCCGCCGCCCTCCCCCTCGTCGACGCCCTGACCGACGTACCGGCGCTCCGGGGCTACCACCTCCTGCCGAGCGTCCGAGGAGACCTGTTGGCCCGCCTCGGCCGCACCGAGGAGGCCCGCGCGGAATTCGAACGAGCGGCATCCCTGACCAGGAACGAGCGGGAACGGGAGATGCTGCTGCGACGGGCGGGAGGCTGACGGGCGGGAGGCTGAGGGAGGCGGCTTCCGGCCCGAAGGTCAGCGCAGAGGGTTGCCGAGCAGCATGGTCGGGGCGCCGGCGACACGGGTGAGGAAGACGGTGACGGACGCGGAGCCGTGGGGTTTGGGGAGGGCCTTGCGGCGGAGTTCCTCCGGTTCCACCGCCGAGCCGCGCTTCTTGACGGTCAGCGTGCCGACCTGACGCTCACGCAGCAGCGCCTTCAGCTTCTTGACGTTGAAGGGGAGCCGGTCGGTGATCTCGTAGGCGGTGGCGTACGGCGTCGGGCGGTGTTCGTCGGCGGTGATGTAGGCGATGGTCGCGTCGATGAGCCCGCCGTCGAGCCGGTCGGCGACCTCGGCGACGAGATGCGCGCGGATGACGGCGCCGTCGGGCTCGTACAGGTACCGGCCGGGCGGACGCACCGCCGGGTCGGGCAGCCCGCGGGAGAGCAGCGTGCGGGGGCCGGGCAGCAGGGTCGCGCGTACCGCGCCGGGGTCCGGCTCGGGGTCCGGCGCGGGGCCCGGTCCGGGGCTCGCCACTGTCTCCGACGGGGCGGCCGCGTGCCCGGTGCCGAACCACAGCACCGCCTCCTTCACATCCCCGCCGTCCGAGATCCACTCGGCCTCGGCATCACCGGGAACGGCCTCGTGCGGGATGCCCGGAGCGACCTTCAGGGCGGCGGCGCGGGGCGCCCTGCGGGCCGCCTCGATCGCCCAGGACAGCGGGGGCGAGTAGGCCTCGGGGTCGAAGACGCGGCCCCGGCCGCCGCGCCGGGCCGGGTCGACGAAGACGGCGTCGTACCCGGCGGTGTCCACCTCCGTCACGTCTGCCTCCCGCACCTCGATCAGATCCGCGAGCCCCAGCGCGTCGGCGTTGGCCCGGGCCGCCGCCGCGGTGAGCGGGTCCCGGTCCACCGCGAGCACCCGGATTCCGGCGCGGGCCAGCGCGATCGCGTCCCCGCCGATCCCGCAGCACAGGTCGGCCACCGAGGTCACCCCCAGCTCCTTCAGCCGCCCTGCCCGGTACGTCGCCACGCTCGCCCGGGTCGACTGCTCGACCCCGTTCGGTGTGAAGAACATCCGCCCGGCGTCCTCGGCCCCGAACTTCACCACCGCCCGCTGCCGCAGCCGGGCCTGGCCGAGCGCCGCGGACACGAGCTCCGCCGGATGCTCACGGCGCAGCCGGGTCGCGACGGCGAGTTCCTGGGCCGGGTCGGTGTCGCGCACCTCGTCGAGGAGGGCGCGGCCCTCGGGAGTGAGGAGCGGGGCGAGGGGTGGGACAGGAAGGGGGGTGCGGTCGTTCACCGGCCCATTGTGGGTCAGGTACGGGCCGTTGTGGGCCAGTCGGCGGACGGTGTGCCGCCGGCCGCGGTGTCGGACCGGGTCCGGGGCGGTGGACTGCGAGGATCCGACCCCATGCGACTAGTAGGACAAAATGACAAAAGATGGTCACTGGTGGGTGTGCGGGCCGGTGTCGCCGTACTCACCCTCGCGACCCTCGCCCCTCTCGTCGCGGGCTGCGGACAGGACTCCACCGCCCCGGACCCGGCTGCGGGCGGCCCCCAGCCCCTCGCCGCGCCTCCGGCCCGCGAGCCCGACTCCTACGCCGCCGAACTGCGCGCCGCGCACGCCGCGCGGGTGGCCGCCGCGAAGCGCTGGGGGCTCAAACAGGTGCCCCGGACCGCTCCGCCGGCGCCCGAGGAGAAGCCGAGGATCACCACCCGTGAGGGCTTCGAGGTCGACGGGCACCGGAAACCGGGCCTCCCCCCGGTCTTCACCACCGTCCCCACCGAGGAGAAGGTCGTCTTCCTCACCATCGACGACGGCGCCGAGAAGGACCCCGCGTTCCTGCGCATGATGAGCGAGCTGAAGATCCCGTACACCGCGTTCCTCAGCAACTACGTCATCGAGGAGGACTACGGCTACTTCGAGAAGATGCGGGACCAGGGCGTCGGCCTGAACAACCACACCCTGAACCACCCGTACCTGCCCGGCCTGTCCTACGCCGGCCAGAAGCGTGAGATCTGCGGCATGCAGGACGTCATCGAGGAGCGGTACGGCGACCGCCCCGTCCTCTTCCGCCCGCCGTTCGGCAACTACAACAAGGACACCCTGCGCGCGGCGAAGTCCTGCGGCATCGAGTACGCCCCGCTGTGGAACGAGGAGGTCTTCGTCGACCGCTGGGACTACCGCGAGGGGGACGGGGAACTGCGCCCCGGCGACATCGTCCTCTCCCACTTCCGGGGCCGTGCCGAATGGGAGGGCACCATGCCCGACATGATCCGCCGCTTCCTGGACAAGGTCACGGCCGAGGGATACGCGGTGGGGCGCCTGGAGGACTACCTGTGATCCGGCGGGGGGCGGCCACGGCGGTTCTCCTGGCGGCGGGTCTCGTCCTTTCGGCGGCGCTGGCGGGCTGCGGCACGGTCGGCGGGCGGCCGACCGCGGGCCCGACAGTCCCAGGGGCAGGGGCAGGGGCAGGGGCAGGGGCAGGGGCAGGGGCAGGGGCAGGGGCAGGAGAAGGGGCGGGGACGGGTGCGGGTGAGGGGAAAGGCGCCGGGGAAACGGGCGACGGAGCGGGCCGGTCACCCGGCCGCCTCCCGCCCGTCGTCGACCACGTCCCGACCCGGGAGAAGGTCGTCTTCCTGACCTACGACGACGGCGCCGAACGCGACCCCCGCTTCATCGACCTCGTACGCGGGCGCCGCCTCCCCGTCAGCATGTTCCTCACGGACAGCGTGGTGGGGCCCGGCTACGGTCACTTCGCCCGGCTGCGCTCGGTCGGCGCGAGCCTGCAGAACCACACCCTCGACCACCCCGCCCTGCGTGGCCTGCCCTACGCCGGTCAGCGCGCCGAGATCTGCGGCCAGCAGCGCAAGCTCACGTCCCGCTTCGGCATCCGCCCCCACCTGTTCCGCCCGCCCTACGGCACGTACGACGCCACGACCCTCCGGGCCGCCGCCGACTGCGGCATCGCGGCGGTCGTGCTCTGGAGGGTCACCCTGGAGGGTGACGGCACCCTCACGTACGCCCGCGGCGCCCACCGCCTGGCCCCCGGCGACATCATCTCCGTCCCCGCGGGCGAGGGGCCGCCGCTGACCCTTGCGGAACGGACGACGCGTTTGCTGCACGAGCTGGAAGACCGGGGATTGAGGGTCGGGAGGCTGGAGGACCACGTCCGGCACGTGAGCCTGTCCGGCACGTGAGCCTGTCCGGGACGTGAGCCCGTCCGGCACATGAGCCCGTCCGGGGCCCCCGCCTGTGTTGAACGGGGTTCGCCGGACCGGGGGGGGACGGGCAGAAGTGGCCCCACCCCTCGACCGGTCGGACGACCGGCCCCCCGGCCCCCCGACGGCCTCTTCTCACCGGCCGCGCTGGTGCGCGGACCACCCGCCGGCCCGCCGCTCGCACACCCGCCGGAGCCACTTCTCACCGTTTCGGCGGGGCCGGAACTTCCCGGCGGAGACACCCTGCCCGTAGAGATCGGGGGAGATCGAGGGCGAGGCCGTTCAGGTCGAAGCCGGGGTCCGGGGGTGGCGGCTCCCAGGCGACGGTCACCCGAACGCAGGCCGACCTCTCGGACTGGCGTACACAAATCGGACTGGCGTACACAAAAACTCCGGCGACGCCACGCAGTGAATTGGCACTCCGCTTGACCGAGTGCTAATCGCGGTCATAGTCTCGGGTCTGGCACTCCCCCCTGGAGAGTGCCAACAAAGCGACAGGCAGGTCCGGCACCCGCGACGACGGATCCACCTGGTCGCCACCTCAGACAGTTAACCCCGTGAGATCTCCGAAGGGGGAGGTCGGATCGTGACGACCGCCAGCTCCAAGGTTGCCATCAAGCCGCTCGAGGACCGCATTGTGGTCCAGCCGCTCGACGCCGAGCAGACCACGGCTTCGGGCCTGGTCATTCCGGACACGGCCAAGGAGAAGCCCCAGGAGGGCGTCGTCCTGGCCACCGGTCCCGGCCGTATCGAGGACGGCAAGCGCGTCGAACTCGACGTGAACGTCGGCGACATCGTGCTCTACAGCAAGTACGGCGGCACCGAGGTGAAGTACAACGGCGAGGAGTACCTCGTCCTCTCGGCCCGCGACGTTCTCGCGATCATCGAGAAGTAAGTCACCTCGTAGCAGATTTGCTCCGAACTGCGCCCCTGGTCCCGACACGCTTACTGAGCCGGGGGCCCGGGGCGCAGTGTTTTTTCACCCCAGAATCCCGAGAGGGCTCCCGCTGCCATGGCGAAGATCCTGAAGTTCGACGAGGACGCCCGTCGCGCCCTTGAGCGCGGCGTCAACAAGCTTGCCGACACGGTGAAGGTGACGATCGGCCCCAAGGGCCGCAACGTCGTCATCGACAAGAAGTTCGGCGCCCCCACCATCACCAACGACGGTGTCACGATCGCCCGCGAGGTCGAGGTCGAGGACCCGTTCGAGAACCTCGGTGCCCAGCTGGTCAAGGAGGTGGCGACCAAGACCAACGACATCGCGGGTGACGGTACGACCACCGCGACCGTGCTGGCCCAGGCCCTGGTCCGCGAAGGCCTGCGCAACGTCGCCGCCGGCGCCTCCCCGGCCGCCCTCAAGAAGGGCATCGACGCCGCCGTCGCCGCGGTCTCCGAGGACCTGCTCGCCTCGGCCCGCCCGATCGACGACAAGGCCGACATCGCCGCCGTCGCCGGGCTGTCCGCCCAGGACCAGCAGGTCGGCGAGCTCATCGCCGAGGCCATGGACAAGGTCGGCAAGGACGGTGTCATCACCGTCGAGGAGTCCAACACCTTCGGTCTGGAGCTGGACTTCACCGAGGGCATGGCCTTCGACAAGGGCTACCTGTCGCCGTACTTCGTGACGGACCAGGAGCGCATGGAAGCCGTCCTGGACGACCCGTACATCCTCATCACGCAGGGCAAGATCGGCTCCATCAACGAGCTGCTGCCGCTGCTGGAGAAGGTCATCCAGGCCAACTCCTCCAAGCCGCTGCTGATCATCGCCGAGGACGTCGAGGGCGAGGCCCTGTCGACCCTGGTCGTCAACAAGATCCGCGGCACGTTCAACGCCGTCGCGGTCAAGGCCCCCGGCTTCGGTGACCGGCGCAAGGCGATGCTGCAGGACATGGCCGTCCTCACCGGCGCCACGGTCGTCTCCGAGGAGGTCGGCCTCAAGCTCGACCAGGTCGGCCTGGACGTGCTGGGCTCCGCCCGCCGCGTCACCATCACCAAGGACGACACCACGATCGTCGACGGCGGTGGCAAGAAGGAGGACGTGACCGGTCGCGTCGGCCAGATCAAGGCCGAGATCGAGTCCACGGACTCCGACTGGGACCGCGAGAAGCTCCAGGAGCGCCTCGCGAAGCTCGCCGGCGGCGTGTGCGTCATCAAGGTCGGCGCCGCCACCGAGGTGGAGCTGAAGGAGAAGAAGCACCGTCTGGAGGACGCCATCTCCGCGACCCGCGCCGCGGTCGAGGAGGGCATCGTCTCCGGTGGTGGCTCCGCGCTCGTCCACGCCGTCAAGGTCCTCGAGGGCAACCTCGGCAAGACCGGCGACGAGGCCACCGGTGTCGCGGTCGTCCGCCGCGCCGCCGTCGAGCCGCTGCGCTGGATCGCCGAGAACGCCGGCCTCGAGGGCTACGTCATCGTCTCCAAGGTCGCCGAGCTCGAGAAGGGCAGCGGCTACAACGCCGCCACCGGCGAGTACGGCGACCTGGTCAAGGCCGGCGTCATCGACCCGGTCAAGGTCACCCGCTCCGCCCTGGAGAACGCCGCCTCCATCGCCTCCCTCCTCCTGACGACCGAGACCCTGGTCGTCGAGAAGAAGGAAGAGGAGGAGCCGGCCGCCGGTGGGCACGGCCACGGCCACTCCCACTGAGCGACTCGCTCATAGCGGCGGACGTCGGTGACAGACGCCCGTAGCGGACACGGAGGCCCGGCACCGCTGACCAGCGGCGCCGGGCCTCCGTGCCGTATCCGTGCCCGTGATCGCCCTCGATGTCGGTGTCCTGTGCCACGCTCGGCGCATGGGATTCTTCGGCGATCCTGTGCTTCCGGAGGAACCGCCCGCCGAACGGGCCGTGTCGGTGAGCTTACGGCCGCCCGGAAAAACGAGGCATGGCCTACGCGCGCGCCACGGCCGGACCGAGGATCGACGATGGCCGGGACGCGGCCGGACTCCGCACCCCACGCCGCCGGGCGGCGCTGCCTCCACGGTTTCGGTGCTGACGGCGGAGGGCACAGCGGCACCTCGTCCGAACGGATCCGCCGCTTGCCCACGCCGGTGCACGCACACCCGGGACCGCATGGCGGCCGAAGGCGAGAATGAGCCCGGCTCCCCGTCCCACGACCGTGGGCACGCCCTTTCCCCTTTCTCTCCGCGCTCTGTCCACGGGTCACCTGGAGGTTCGAGCATGCAGTACACGCGTGCACGGCGTGCCGTTCTGGGCGGGCTCGCCGCGCTCGCCGTCCTCCCGCTCGCGGCTTGCGGCTCTGGCAGTGCCCCGGCTTCACCGACTTCATCGGCTCCGTCTGCCGCGACGACGCGACCGGCTCCGGCCGCGAAGCCGGCCGCCGGACTGGTGGCGACGACCGCCCACACGGTCTTGCCGGGCCCACCCGGCCGCTCGGCGACGCCCCACTTTTCGGCCAGCGCCGCGACGAGGGCGAGTCCCCGGCCACCCTCCGTGAGCGGCCCGCCCTCCGGCGCCGGTACGGGCAGCCGCTCACCGCGCACGTCGCTCACCTCCACGCGCACCCGGGCCCCGTCCGCGTTCCTGCCGAGCCGCAGCTCGGCGTCCCGGCCGGGAACCCGGCCGTGGGTGGCGGCGTTGGCGGCCAGCTCGGCCACGACCAGCTCGACGGTGTCGTGCACCGGGCTGCCGTAGGCCCAGCCCCAGGCGTCCATCTGCTGGGAGGCGAGGCGCCGGGCGAGCCGGGCACCGCGCGGGGTGGCGGAGAAGCGGAGGGTGAAGACCCTCTGCTCGGCGAAGAGGAGGGCGGAAGCGGCCGGTCGCTGCCGCCGGGGGGAACTCGTCATGCCTCCGAAGATCCCGTGGCGGCCCCCCGTTCACCAGCTCCGACGCCCCCACGGCGGCGCTCTGTAGGGGCGTCGGGCGAGGGTGTCGGACGTGTCGGGGCGACTGCCCGCCGCCCGCGCCGCTCGTTCCGGAACCCCTGTGGTCACATCGGAATGACTCGTGCTGGTGTCTTGGCGGACTTGAAGGGGCACCCGCCGTCCAACGGCCGCTGCCCCTTTCTTCTTGTCCGCGTGCTGTTTCCTGACGCCGCAACACCTTGTACCGGGGCGCTCGTCGGCTCTCTGCACTTCGCACCCGGGCCATCCGCTCAGCAGTCCTGGGCCGACAGCGGACGTACCTCGTTTTCGTCCGTCACCTCGTACACGTCGATGCGTAGCAGAGCCCGGACATGGGCCGGGACGCGTTCGACGGCGTTCACGGACGAGGACGGCACGACGAGTGCGTACCGTATCCGGGCGTCCTGGCTCGTCATCCGGCGCAACAGCTGCCCGTAGGCGATGTCGGCGTCGATGACCCGGCCTTCGTTCGACCGTCCTCGCCGCTGGTACTCCTGAATGGCGATCGCTGTCCTCCGACGATGAACCTGGGCCGTTTGCCACCGGAGTCGGATCAAAGGCTCAGTGGGGTGTGTGCCCGGTGTGATCTCCGCTCCGGCAGCCGGCGCCGCCGATGTAGTACGCGTTGAGATGGTTCGGACCTGCGCCCGGTAGCTGGGTGGGGCCGGGGCTGACGCAGAGGTGGTGGTCATTCGTGCTGCCGCCCCCTCTGACGTCGACGTGTACCCGCACCGTCGTCTCGCCGCAGTGGTTGTATCCGGCGAACTGGGACTCGCGGACGTTGTACCGGAAGAAGCCGCACGGGGCGAGAGGGCTCGCACCCGCCTGACGCACTTCCGGACCGCGCTCGGGCCCGGCGTGAGCCGGACCCGGGAACGCCATCAGGGCCAGCGCGGCACTCGACGCCGCCGCCAGGACGGCTCGAAGAGGACGGGGGGAGAGCTTCACGCACACTCCTTGAGGGGTGAGCCATGGCGATGACGACCAGCTGATCGGCTCTGCCTGACACCACGACACCTCCTGCGCGTCGCACCGGTACCGAAACCGTAACCGTTTGCACTCGCCCAATGGCTTTAAGTCACCGAATTGAGTGATGGGCGAGATGGAGACGGGAATGAGTCCGTTTCGCCCCGAAGTTGCTGGTCGCCGGGTCGGCGCGAGGGGGAGGGCCGGTGCCCGCCCCGGCCGGTGACTTCAGGGTGAACGAGCTCGCTGGGGCGGATTCGTCTTCTTGACAGCATGCATATCGTTTATCGATAGTATCGATAAACGATATGCATGCTGCGATCGGCAGGGGGAATCATGGGTACGAAGTCCTGGTGGAGCCGGACCGACAGTAGGTTGCTGGAGGCCGCTCTGGGTCTGGCCGCTCTGCTGGTCGGCGTCTTCGGGGTGCTGCTCCCGGCCCTCGGGGTGGTCGGTCTCATCGATCCGGTGGACACCCGCGAGATCGAGGCCGAGACCGCGACCCGGGTGCCGGGCACCGTGACCGACGCGGTGGCGGGCCACGGCATGACCCTCACGGGCACCCACCGGGCCGACCTCGTCTTCGTCGGCCCCGACCTGGGTCAGCGCCTGCTGCTGGCCCTGCCGGAGATCATCGGCGGCCTGTTCCTGCTCCTCATCCTGGCCCTCCTCCTCAAGGTGGCCAGGACCCTGCGCGACGGCGACGTCTTCGTGCCGATGAACGCCCGACGCCTGAGCATCATAGGGCTCACGGTGCTGGTGCAGGCCGTCATCGTCCCGGCACTCCTGGCGCTCACCACGGAGATGCTGGTGAGCGGCACCCCCGTGGCCGACCGGATCCCCTTCTCGGCCACCTTCGCCGGCCAGTACGTCCTGCTCGCCTTCCTCGTCCTGGCCCTGGGCGAAGTCTTCCGGCGCGGCACGAGGCTGCGCGCCGACACCGAGGGGCTGGTCTGATGCCGCCGGAGGAGGAACACCGGGTCCAGGTCCACCTGGACCGACTGCTGGCCGAGCGCGGCATGACCCTGTCCGAACTGGCGACCAGGGTCGGGGTGACGGTGGTCAACCTCTCCGTTCTCAAGAACGACCGGGCGAAGGCGATCCGCTTCTCCACGCTCACCGCGATCTGCCGCGAACTGGACTGCCGGCCCGGCGACCTGCTCGGCATCCGCGAGGACTGATCCCGACCCGGAAGATCTGGTGCCGCGTCAGGCGACGTTCGCCCTGTGGCGACCGCCTGCCCTCGCCGTCATCGATCTCCCGGACCCGCACGCGTTCGGCCACGCGATCGTTCCGGCGGTCCTTGACCGGATCAAGAGCCCCGGAAGTGCGAGCCCGAATCGCCGACGGGCATGGCGGACGGACACAGGCGGCGATCTGCGCTTCCCGGAGGCACCGGGGAGACGACCGCTGGGGTCGGGCCTCGTCGCACGCCGCCTCGCCGGCCGCGCGCGGCCGGTCCGGGCGAACGGATTCTGATCCACGGGCGGTTCGACGGAGGGGAGACGGGCCCGGCGGACACGGTGGGAATGACGTTCCGCTCGGCCCGGACCAGGTCGCGGGGAGCGTCCGCCGACGCCGCGCGAGTCCGTCGAGGAGGCCGCCGTCGCGCCCGCCGGTCGGGAGAAAGTGACGCTCACCGCGGGCGTGGAGGCGCTGCCGGTGAGTGCTCGGAGAGGGCGGATATATTTCGTAGGCCGATATATGCTCGACGCATGACACGGCAGAACCGGTCCTTGACGGAACCGCAATACTTCATCCTCGCCGCGCTCATGGACGGACCGTTGCACGGTTACGGCATCATCAAGGCCGCCGAGCAGGCCACCGACGGGCGGCTCCGGATCGCTGTCGGCACTCTCTACGGCGCGCTGGAGCGGTTGGAGCGGGCCGGGCTGGTGGCCGCCGGCCACGAGGAGATCGTGGACGGACGGGCGCGGCGCTACTACCGGCTCACCGAGGACGGCACCGGGGCGCTCGGTCGGGAGGCGCTGCGGATGCAGCAGGCGGCGGCCGTCGTCATCGGACGTTCGCGGGATGCCGGAGCGGCCCCGGCATGAACCGTTTACTGCTTGCGGCCTATCCCGAGTCCTACCGTTCCCGGCAGGGAGAGGAGTTGCTGACCTGCCTGGCCGAGGCGTATCCCGGCCGCTCCTGGCCCCCGCCGCGGGAAGTTGCCGCCTTGGCGCGTGCCGGGGTGCGGGCCCGCGCCCGCGCCGTCGTCGACGACACGGCCCGGCCGTGGTGGCTGGACGGCATCCATCTGACCGCGCTCGTCCTCGCCGCGCTGGCGCTGGTGCCGTACCTGCAGGATGTGTGGCACTGGGCACTGCACATCGATCCCGGCCGGCATGCCATCGCCTTCCACTTCTCCGGCTGGTACCCGTGGGCGCGAGGTCCCGGTACGCGGATACGGCTCCTGCCCTACGGGCTGCTTCCGCTGGTCTGCCTGATCGCCCTGCTGCGCGGCAAGTCGTGGATCGCGCTGCCGGCCGCGGCAGCGATGATCTACGCCGGTGCCACGTTCAACAGCAATACGCTCTTCGGCGACGAGGGCAAGGCGGGCCTGGGCTACTACGGGCTGGGCGCCCCGATAACGGCCCGTGACCTGGTGCTGTCGGGGACACTGTGCGCCGCGTGCGCCGTGCTGGCGGTCTGCCGTCCCGGCCGGCTGCGACGCCACTCGTACCGCTGGCTGGTCCCCGTCGTGCTCGCCATGTTCGTGGCCGGGGGCCTGCACGTCATCTCCATCAGTCCAGCCTTCCAACGCGGCCTGTTCGCCCTCGAAGTCGCCGCGCTGATCGCCGCGTGGGTGGCGACGGCCGCCACCGGCGACTACCGGTGGCTGATCCCCGTCGCGGCGGTCGCGTTCATCCGCACCCAGGCGATCGTCGTCCAGCCGAACGCGTTCATGCGGTCCCTGCCGGACATGGTCGTCCTCCTCCTCCTGATCGCGCCCCTCCCGGTCCTGGCGATCGCCGCCCAGCGCCGACAAAGCCGGGCGCTCCTCGAATAGGAGCAGATCCCCGGTGGGCCCGCCATGCCGGTCGGCCCACCTCGTGCCCGAAGCGGTGCGTGAGCGCACCGCTCCCCCACCGCGTGAGCGCACCGCTCCCCCACGAAGACGGAGAACAGCGATGACTCAGCAAGATCCCTCGACCCTGTCCACGCACCCGGACCCCGGCCAGGTCCCGGGAACCACGGCCGAACCCGGCCCCGCGCGGACGATACGGCTACGGGTCTCGGCTCCGCTGTGCCTCCTGGGGTTCCTGGCGGTCTACCTGATCGCTGTCTGCACCCCGTTCGGGCAACGGGCGGAGAACGCCCTGTTCAGCAGATACGGCGCCGAACCGGCATGGATCTACGACTGGTCGGGGGCGGCTTACGACTCGTCGGCCCTGCCGCCCCTGGAGCAGACCGCGATGCCCACCCTGCTCGTGGGCATCGCGGTCATCGCGGCCGTCACTCTGGTGCGCAGGTGCTGGTGGCGAGGCTGCGCGGCGACCGGGATCGTCGTGGTCACGATCGGGAGCAAGGAACTCACCAGGATGATCCTGCCCCGCCCCGATCTGGTGGACGCGCGCGTCTCGCTCATCGAGGCGAGCTTCCCCAGCGGACACGTGGCCATCCCCGCCGGGCTGGCCCTCGGCGCCGTCCTCGTCGCTTCCCCCCGCATCCGCCCCTACGCCATTGCGGTCGGCATGCTGTGGCTCGCCGTCACCGCCGGCGCCGTCCTGGCCACCTACCACCACCGGCCCAGCGACGTACTGGGCTCCACACTGCTGGCCTGCGCCTGCTACGGCCTCGCGGCCCGGTTGCTGCCACCGGCCGACGCACCAGGCATCATGCGGCGCCCTCGTGCGCTGCCGGCCATCGCCCTGGCACTGTCAGCGGCCGGCGCGCTCGTCGCCGGCGCGCGGAACGACTCCGTCACACAGTCGCTGGTCTTCGCGACAGCGGCCTTCCTGTGCGCGGCCCTGTTCTGGTTCACCACAGCGGAGGGGCCCGCACACACCGCACGCCGCACACGCCCCGCGCGGGGCTGACCGCCCGGCCGGCTCATGAAGTCCTCCTGGTGGATGCCGCGGAGGGCCAGGACGTGTCCCCTGCCGACGTGTCCCGGCCCGAAGCCGCGTTCGGCCTCATGGGCACCGACGGAGCGGAGGCCCTGTTCGTTCGAGTGCCGAGCCGATGCCCCGGTCCCGGCCCGGACGGTGTGACTCACCCCGGCGGTACGGAGCGGGCCGTGCAGTCCCGGCACAGGGCTTCGTCGGCGATCGGCCGGAAGAGGGTGGGCTGGGTGTGATCGCCCGCGCACTCGCGTGCGCCCGCCAGGCGGGGGGACAGGCGGGGTTCGAGGAACTGCTCGGGGGAGGCTCCTCCGGGCGGTGGGGCTGCTTCCGGCGCGGAACCCGTCCTCGTCGGTACGGGCGGTACGGGCGCTACGTCGCGCAGGAGGTAGCGCAGCAGGCCGCCGGGGCGGTGGACGGTGCTGCCGTCGTCGGGGAGGCCGCGCAGGATGTGCAGGCGGACGGCGGCGGGCGGGTGCCCGGCGGCGAGCCAGCGGGCGGTGAGGTCCGTCAGTTCGGCGTGCATGGCGCGGGGGATGTGGTGGAGGGCGGGGGAGAGGTGGGGGTAGGCGGAGACGAGGGCGCGGGCCTCTTCGAGGAGGGGCGGGGCGGTCGTGTCCGGCTGCGGTTCTGCTTCCGCCGTTGCCGTTGCCGTTGCCGTTGCCGTTGCCGTCCCCGTCTCGGTCTCTGTCTCCGTTGCCGGGCTGGGGGGTTCGGGGGGTCGGTGGGAGGTGTTCTCCCATGAGTCTTTCTTTGGATGACCGTCGGTCGGCGGGGTGGTCGGCTCACCGACGGCCGGAATCCGGGGACCCGGTGCGAGCTGCGGCGATACCCGCTCGGTGGTCGTCTCTCCGGCGGCGCCCACGGGCATCCGCGCGAGGAGCTTGGCGGCCTCGGCCGCGTTCAACGAAGTGCTGGAGACGAGCTGTTGGGTGGCCCAGCGACCGCCGGGCCCCTGGACGCGCCGCTCGTGCACGAAGCCCTCGTCCTTGAGCTGACGCTTGGCCCGCGTGAAGGCGTACGCGCCGATACGGGCGCGTTCGGCGGTGCGCGACAGGGACTCGCGCGCTCCCTGCGGAAGGGAGAGCTGCCAGGTCAGGAGACGGACGGCGTCGGAGGTCAGACGCGGGTGCCGGATGATCTCGTGGGAGAGCTGGGTGAAGGCGCGCGGGGGCGCGATATGGTGCCGGTAAATCACGGTGGAGTCGCTTTCCACTGGTGGTTCAGGCCCTCGCGAACGGGTGCAACCGTTGCGGGGGCCGACTTGTGGTGACCGTACCGCACGGAACGTGTGCGTGTGGACGCGTTGAGTGAAGAGGGCTCTCGTGGGGGGTTCACCCGTTCGTCGCAACTTGTTCCGGTTTCGGTGTGGTTGATGCCTGTGCGTCCTACCGTGCGGTTACGGGTGTCCGAGCGCTGGTTGTGCTGAGGGGGCGATGGGGTGGAATCGGGTGCGGATTCGGGTGTGAGCGGCGTGGACGCGGACTCGAACGGGGAGTTCCTGCGCTGCTTCGGGCGCCAGATGAAGCTGCTGCGCGAGGTCGCGGGTCTGACGCAGGCGCAGTTGGGGGGCCAGGTCGGGTACGGCGAGGCGCAGATCGCGGCGGTGGAGCAGGGACGGCGAATTCCCAAGCCCGAACTGATCGACGGCGTGGACCGGGCGGTGGGTGCGCGGGGCGTGCTGATGGCCATGAAGGAGGAGGTGGCGAAGGCTCGGTATCCGTCATTCTTCCGGCGGTACGCGGAACTGGAGTCGCAGGCAGCTGAGTTGCACGCCTACGACAACCATGTGGTCAAAGGGCTTCTTCAGACGGAGGAGTACGCGCGAGCCGTCTTCACCATGTGGCGCCCGCTGCTGAGTGACGAGGTCATCGAACAGCGCGTGGCCGCACGCATGGAGAGACAGAAGCTGTTCTCCCGGCGTCCTGCACCGCTCCTGAGCTTCGTCATCGAGGAACAGGTCCTGCTCCGTCCTGTGGGCAATCATCAAGTACTGCGCGAACAACTGGAGCAACTGCTGCTCTTCGGGCACGAACGCAACGTCGAGATGCAGGTCATGCCGACAGAACGGCTGGAGCATGCGGGACTTGGCGGGGCATTCACGTTGATCCATCTCCCGGACCAGCGCAGGATTGGGTACATGGAGGTGCAGGAGGCGAGCATCCTGTACACCGTGCCCAAGAAGGTCAGTCCGCTGGAAGCGACGTACGGCGTACTCCGAGCGCAGGCGCTGACTCCCAGGGAATCCCTGGCCTTCATCCAGAAGCTGTTGGGAGAGCTATGAAGGCAAGCAGCCCCGAGCCTGCCGTTGGTGAGCTGAGCTGGTTCAAGAGCAGTTACAGCTCGGGCAGTGGTGGCGACTGTGTCGAGGTCGCGGACGCCGGTACGGCCGTGCTGGTCCGTGACTCCAAGCGGCCCGGCGATGCGGTTCTGACCGTCGGTTCCGACCAGTGGGCGGCGTTCGTACGGATGACAGCGCGCGATTGATCTGAAGAGGGAGGGGCGGTCGGAAGCCGGGACTCGGCTTCCGACCGCCCCTCCTTCATGGGCGCGGCTCAGTCACTCGCTCTTCTTCTGCCGTCCGCGGGTCTTCTTCTCGGGGCGCCAGGCGACGAGGTCGTTCTCGGACAGCTCCGCGTCCGCGCGGCCCGATTCGAGGGCGGCCTGGAACTCCTCGGCGGGGTTGCCTTCCCACTCCTCGTCGTACTCACCGTGCCACTGGTGCACCCAGGGCAGCACTTCCCGCAGTCCGGCGAGCAGTGGTACGAGCCGGGGATCCTTCTTCTCCCAGCCGCCGTCCTCGACGCGGCTGCGGACGAGTCCCACAAGGGCGTCGGCCTGGTCGCGGTGGTTCCAGCCGGCCCAGCCGAGGAGCAGGGAGGTGTCCGACTCCAGGGAGGCACCGGGGTAGGAGATGAAGCGCTCCTTGGGCACGTCGAGCTTGCCGCGGTGGGACCAGTAGGAGTGCTTGAGGAAGTCCGCGCCGGTGTACTTCGGCGGCACCTTGATGTCGAGCCGCTTCCCGGTCCGGTCCTCCTCGCGCTGCTGTTCCCAGACCTGCTCCCACTGCGCCCGCTTGCGCAAGCCGGAGTCCTTGTAGCGGAGCGCGGCGAGATACGGCACGTGCTCGGCCTCGATGACGGCGGCGAGGACGGTGGCGAGGGAGGCGTCACGCTTGCCGAGGTGGTCGGCGGCGTACAGCTCGGCGACGGCCTGGACGTCGTCGTCGTGGCGCAGTTCGTCGGCGAGCTGGTTGATGGTGAGCGGCCGGGGCACGGTGAACCCGTCCCGCTCCTCGAACCACAGCTCCTCGCGTTCGGCGGCATCGAGCAGCCAGTTCCGCAGGGCAGCGGCTTCCCGCTTCTCCCAGGGCTCGGTGGACCAGCGGCGCTTGTACTCGGGGCGCTCGATGAGGCGGATGTCCTTGTTGGCCTCGATGAGGTCGATACGGGCCTGGACGACCTTGCGGTATGCCTCCGGCCAGTGGGCAGGGATCTCGGTGACCGGGGTGGGCCCGTGCCGCTCGAACCACGCCGTCCGGCTCGCGGTGTCCTGCGGGGTGGTGGCCCGGGCCGGATCGTCGGGCCGGGCCACCACGACGGTGGTCGTCAGGAACGCGGCGGGTCGGTCGCAGTGGTTTCCTTGCCCGGCTCGCCGGGCTGATCGGTGAAGACCGTCAGGTGCCAGGTGCCGTTCTCCCGCGTGACGGTGAAGGTGTCCTGGAGGGGCTTGCCCGCCTTGTCCTCGGCCAGGAGGCGGGCCGAGCCGACGTCCGGGCCCATGTCGTGCTGGATCCGCACGTCCTTGATCTTCCACCCCCGTCCGCCCTGCTCGGCGAGGATCCGCTCGGCCTCCTGCCGGGACCACTCCTCGTCCTTGACGCCCCCGACCGACATCAGCCCGGCGGCGCTACGGGAGTTGAGGGCCCGCACATAGGCTTCGACGGCCGCGCGGGCTCCGTCGGAGGATGCCGAAGCCGAGGACGAGGGTGCCGAAACACCGGGCGGCGCTTCATCCTCCTGGGACGAGCAGCCGGATGCGACGACCAGGGCGGCCGCCACGGCCAAGAGGCGTCGACGTTGCACAGCACACTCCTGTTTTCCGGTGAGGGAACGGGCAGCCTGTCAGGTGCGGTGCGCATACCACCAGGCGCGCGGGTAGTCGGAGAGGATCTTCTTCAGGCTTTTGTTGTGGGTGTCGCTGGTGTGGTAAGTCAGATACGGCGTACCGCCGTACTTCTTAGTGACGATCATGGTGTGGTCGATGTTGTCGTTGCGGTTGAAGTCGGCCTGGAGAACGTCGGACGAGGCCAGTTTCCACACGTTGTCGAGTATCTTGGTCCGCTTCGAATGCTTCTTCGCGAACCAATACCAGTTCTCGGCCCCGGCCCATGTGTAGCTGGTCGTGGACTTCGTCGGCCCGTAGAACCAGTACTTGTTGCTCTTCCGCTGGATGATGGCGCCGCCCTTGGGCCCCCAGCCGCCGGCCAGCATCGCCTGGGAGATGAAATTGGTGCAGTCGTTGCCGTACGTGCGGTAGGCGTTGTTGTGGTTTTTCCAGTATTTGTCGGCGTAGGACACCATCTTGCCGTAGTTGTAGTTCGCCGAAACCGTGGGTTTGACGTAGTCGACGCTGTTGGCGGGCAGCGGTTCGACATCGGCTCCGGCGTCCTTGCTCCCTTCGGCCTCGTCCGGCGTGCCGCCCCCGTCGTCGACGGCGGCGTCGACGTCCACGTCGGCCACCTGGGTCGTCGCGGTCGGCCCTCCCTCCGCGTCGGCCTCGTCGGACGACAGCAGCCAGGCGCCGTCGGGGCCCTGGGCGAACTGCACCGTGTGCGGGAGCGACAACTCCTCGTACTCCGGCGCGCCCTCCTCGACCTCCTGAGGCGTGAACGGGAGGTACAGGCGGGTGTGCTCGGCGAGTTGAAGCGTTGCCGACTGGCCGGTGACGGTCACATCGGTGACCTCCACGTCGACCTCCGCCTTGGTGTAGCCGCCGTCGACTTCCTCGTACCGTCGGCCTTTCTCCACCAGGGCGGCGAACTCGTCCTGTATCCGGGCCGTCATGGAACGAGTCGACTGAACCTGCCCGCGAGCGGACTTCACCGCCGGACGGGCCGTTGTCAGCAGGTCGGCCCGCTGCTGAAGGTAGCCCTCGGCGAGCTGGGTGAGTTCGGTGGTGCCGGCGCTCGCCGACGTCCTCGCCGTGGGCGAGGACGTCTGAGCGTGTGCCGGTGTGCCGATGAGCGTGAGCGTCGCCGCCGCCGTGGTCGCGGCTGCGGCGATGACACGTCTGTGCCCCGTGGTGCGCATGAATCCCCCTGCATGAGCTGACTGGTCGGCCTCAGCCTGTATGTCAGGAGATCGAATGCGGACACGTCGTTCCCGTATGACGAGTTCCAGATCCAGGAATGTCCGGTTCCTGTTCGAGGTGTTTTCGGCGTGAACCAGATCTGGTTCCGCTGGAGCATGTCGGCACGGGCCTTGCGGCCCACCGGGCTCACGTCGTGCCTGCCGAGGAGCGCGGCAACACGCGAGAAGCCGCTCGGGGAGGACGATCCGGGAGGAGCGCCGCTCGAGTCGCCCCGATGTGTGGTGACGTCATCCCGTGCCGTCCACATGCGGGCGGGCCAGGCGGCGCAGCGGGGACGTCCTGTCCCACACGTGCCAGCGCGCACCGCACACCGGGTCCGTCGCGTACGTCACCTCGGCCGGGAAGCCGTCGGCCCTGACCCGCTCGGCCGACGGCTCGGCGAGACGCCTGCCGCAGCGGGGACAGCGGTCCGGGGTGCGCATGGGATACATGCCCATGGTTCTTCTCCCGCCTACGCCGGCGCCGACTGCGTGGACGCCGTCCACCCGCTCACCGCCACGGCGGCGGTGTCACACGCCAGGACCCGCCAGGCGCCGGGAGTCCAGGCGAAGACCGCGTCCTGCCTGAAGCGGCGTCCCAGATCACGCGCCGCGGCATCGCTCAGGCCGACGACGGCGACGCTCTCCTCGCGATGCGTGCCGCACGCGTCGCCTCCCTCAGCGGGCCACCAGGTGAGACCACGGTGACGGACCTCGTCGAGCAGCAGGCGGTGAGCGTGGACGTTGGCGTCGTCCGACACGGTACGGCCACGGGGGTTCCAGGCGGTGATCACATGGACGGTGGCACTGCTGCCGGCCACCGGTACCGGGAAGAAACCCTCGGCCGTGCCCCGAGGGCGCGGCTCGACTCGAACGGCCCGGTCCCCGAACCGGATGTCGACGACTGCCGCCCGATAGAGATCCCAGTTGAGGGGCGTACCGGCTGCGTCGGGAGCGTGCACGAGGGCCTCCTGTGGAACGAAGACCCCCTTACACCTCGCGCAGGGAGATCGGTGCTCACCCCCACGGGATCATGGGGGCATCGGCCGCAAGATTTCATGAGCCCGGGCCCCAAAGCAAGAGACTTGTGAAGATATTACGGAAGATCGGCGCGGGCGTTGGCTTCCCGTCCGGCCGTGTGATCCAGCGCCAAGCCCTGGTCTGCTGGGCGGCACCCCTTCCGGCGCGAGACGCCCCGGGCGAGGTGACGGCCGATCCGCGTGAGGTGCGCGGGGAAAGCACAGATCACCGGGGTGCGGCAGCGCGCGACCGGGGTCCTTCGACTCCGGGAGGCTGCCCGACATGCCCGTACCCTCCGAGACGGAGCCAGGCCGCGCGGGCCTGCCGCTCATCGACCTCGCCGCCGCGCGGGAACTGTTCCGTACGGCCGAGTCGAGCGGCCTCGGCCGACCGGGGACCGACGAGGTCTTCGACCAATGGCTCAACGGTTCGGGACAGCGGACACCGATCACCTCCGGGAGACGGCGGCGGAAACGGGGACCGCCACGCCGCGGCGTGGCGGTCCCCGCTGAATACACGTCCAGAATTCCAGTCGCCGCCTCCGACAGCGGATGTGCCGTTGCCCTGCCCAGTGGACCGGAGCCGCTTTCGAGCACGGCTCAGAGCTCCGTGACTCCGGAGTCTTCAGCTTTGCCGACTCCGACCGCAGCCCTGGACAGCCGTACTGCTGCCACCGGCCTTGGGTGTGACGGCCCGGGCGGTCGTGGTGGTCCGTTACTGCGGGCCGTACTTGCGGCCCGTTCGCGAGGAGAAACCGCCCAGAGCACCGCGTGGCACCAGCTTCGCCGCTCCCATCAGCGCCTTGTAGCGCGCATCCGGGATCGACACCGTCTTGCCGCGGGCCAGGTCCGCGAGGGCCGCCTCGGCCACCTTGTCCGCGTCCAGCCACATCCAGTTCGGGATGTTGTCCGTCCCCATCCCCGCCCGCTCGTGGAACTCGGTGCGTACGAAGCCGGGGCACAGCGCCATCAGGCGTACGCCGCTGCCCGCGAGATCCTGCGCCACACCCTGGGTGAACTGCACGACCCACGCCTTGGACGCCCCGTAGGTGCCGCGCGGCACGAACGCCGCGGTCGAGGCGACGTTCACGACGCCTCCGCGCCCGCGCTCCCGCATCACCTCCGCCGCCGCCGTCGTCAGCCGGAGCACCGCCTCGCAGTGCACCTTGAGCATCCTCAGCTCGTCCGCCATGGAGACGTCGAGGTAGCGGCCCTTGTTGCCGAAGCCCGCGTTGTTGATCAGCAGGTCGACGGGGTTCTTGCGATCGCCCAGCCGCTCGGCCACCGTCTCGATGCCCTTGTCCTCGGACAGGTCGGCCGTCAGCACCTCCGCCTCGATGCCGTGACGGTCGTGGAGCTCGGTCGCCTGCTCCCGGAGCCTGCCGATGTCGCGGGCCACCAGCACCAGGTCATGCCCGTCGGCCGCCAGCCGCCGCGCGAACGCGGCACCGATCCCGGCCGTCGATCCCGTAATCAGAGCGGTTGTCATGACGCAAGACTAGTTACCCGGAGTCTGGGCGTCCGGTCGGCGTCGCCGTCCCGGTCGGTGCACTGAAGCCCGGCCGGGTCAGTCACTCCCGCGCCCGCCCCTCCACCCGCCCCCGCCCTCCTATCCGTTTCCGGACCCGTGCCCGGCATGACCCGGCGGGGTACCGGCCGACCGGCCTTTCTCGACCACCACGAACTGGCCCATCATCCCCTCGTCCTCGTGGTAGAGCAGATGGCAGTGGTACATGTACGGAACGTCCGGGTCGGCCGGCCCGGTGAAACGCAGTGCCAGCTTCACCGTCGTGCCGTGCGGGACGAACACCGTGTCCTTCGGCCCGCTCAGGGCCGCCGGCGGAGCCGACCCGTTCACCTCCACCACGCGGAACTGCACGTCGTGCACATGGAAGTTGTGCGGCATGCCGTTCGTGTTGCGTACCGTCCATACCTCTGTCGTCCCGCGGGTGACGGTGTCGTCGACGCGCCCCATGTCCATCGACCGGCCGTTTATCCCGGACAGCTTCAGATCGAAGTGCCGCCCCCGTACCGCCTCGTCGCCGTCGGGCAGCTCCGGCTCGGTGAGCGCGGTCGGCAACTCCGGCGAGGCCCGCAGCTGCCGGGCGGCCCGCAACTCCAGTATGTCGAAGGAATCGTCGCCGCCGCCGAACCGCTGCTGCCAGAAGCCCCCGTAGTTCTCCTGAGGGAAGCTCCGGAGCATCACCCGTTCACCCGCCTCCACCCGCACGACGATCTCGGCGCGCTCGCCCGGCGACAGCTGTACCCGGCCCGTCACCGCGGGCCGCTCCAGCAGTCCGCCGTCCGTGCCGATCAGCGAGAAGTCACGGTCGTCCGGGAAACCGAAGGCGTAGGTACGGGCGGTGGACGCGTTGACCAGCCGCAGTCGTATCAGCTCGTCGTGCACCTCCCGATAGGGATTCAGTGTGCCGTTGACCATGGTCCGGTCACCCAGGAAGCCCGCGTTCTGCATCATCCCGCGGTCCCCGGCCAGCCGCGTGCCGTCGAAACGGACGTCCTGCACGACGACCGGCAGATCGTCGACGCCGTATCGCTTCGGCAGGGGCAGGCGCGCGGACTTCTCGTCGTCGAGGAGGAACAGGCCGGCGAGACCACGCCGGACGTGCTCCTCGGTCCTGCCGTGTGGATGCGGGTGGTACCAGAGCGTCGCGGCCGACTGGTCCACGGTCCAGTGCGGTGTCCAGGTGGCGCCCGGGGCGATCATCTGGTGCGGGCCGCCGTCCATGCGCGCCGGCAGATGCATTCCGTGCCAGTGCACGGAGGACGCCTCGTCCAGACGGTTGCTGACCCGCACCCGCACCTTCTCGCCACGCTCCGCCCGCAGCGTCGGGCCGAGATAGGAGCCGTTGAACCCCCAGGTCGCGGTCCTCTTCCCGTCGCGGAACTCCTTCTCGCCCGCCTGCATGCGCAGGTCGAAGACCCGTGTGCCGTCCTTCTCCACGGTCGAATCGGCCAACGGCGGTATCACCAGGGCGTTGTCGAACGGCGTCCTGCCCACCGTGCTGACTTCGGCGCCGGTCCACAGCCAGGCGAACAGGCCGCCGACGGCCACGGTGAACACGGTGGCCAGTGAGCCGAGTACGGCGACAAGGCGCTTCCAGCGGAATGCGCGGCGGGGGGCGCCGGGCGGGCTTCCCCCGTCCGGCGCCGGGCTCTTGGACACGTGGCGAGACATGCTCCGAGCGTCCTGGATCACGGCTCACCGGACATCGGGGACCTTCCCGGAACCACCCCTGATCCAACCCCCGCCCGGGATCAGGGCTTTACCCCGAGGCGGGGTGCCCCAGCCTTTCGCCGGTTGGCCAGGAGCAGATGCCCGGTGCCCGGTGCTCACGGGACGGCCCGGCAGTCCGTGTCCGGCGAGCGGTGAGCGGTGATTGCCTGTCAGAAGCCTTGGACCGCGCCGGGCTTCTCCCCGGGCCTCTCCCCGGGCTTCTTTCCGAGGCTCTCCTTGTACTTCTCCTTGTACTTCTCCTTGTACTTCCGTGCCCTCGCCAGTGCCTCCGGGTGGAGGGAGTCGCCCGCCGCCAGCAGCAACGGCAGCAGAGTCTGCTCGGTCGTCACCGCCCGGAACTGCAGAGCGACCGTCACCTCGTGATCCGGCCGGTGCACGATCCGTATCGCGTCGCCCGCCCGGATCTCACCGGGCCGGACCACCCGCAGATACGCACCCGGCGCGCCCCGCTGCGTGAACCGCTTCACCCAGCCCTTCTCACCCAGATGGCCCTGGAAGGTGCGGCAGGGAATGCGACCGGAGGTGACCTCCAGCAACACCTCGGACCCGATGGCCCACCGTTCGCCGATCCGGGCGCCGGACAGGTCGAGCCCTTCCGTGGTGAGGTTCTCGCCGAACGAGCCGCTCGGCAGCGTGCGCCCCAGCACGCCCTCCCACTCGTCGAGATCCTCGCGGGCCATCGCGTACACCGCCTGGTCGTCGCCCCCGTGGTGCCGCGTCTCGCACACCGCGTCCCCGGCCAGTCCGCTCGCGCCGACCCCTTTCGGTCCCGGCGCCGCCACCCGCACCGGTCTGTCCACCGGCTGCTTGTCGATGCCGGTCAGACCCTCGGGGTGGTCCGTGTACGGCACGGCCTTGGGACGGCCCAGGTTCACAGACAGAAGCTTCATGGGGCGCACCGTAAGCGATGCAGAATCAAAGCGTCGAAGCGATATTCGGTGCCACATCAAAGGACGGCTTATCCTTGGGGCGTGATCGAGGCCCGTCATCTCCGAGTACTGCGCGCCGTGGCCACCACCGGTTCGTTCTCCGCGGCGGCCAGGGAACTGGGCTGCACCCAGCCTGCCGTCAGTCAGCAGATGAAGGCGCTGGAGGCGTCCGTCGGCACGCCGCTGCTCGTCCGCACCGGACGAGAGATGCGCATGACGCAGGCCGGGGACGCGCTGGTGCGCCATGCCGCCGGCATCCTCGCCGGGCTGACGGCCGCCGAGGAGGAGGTCGCCGCCATCGCCGGGCTGCGGGCGGGGCGGGTACGGCTCGTGTCCTTTCCCAGCGGTAGTTCGACGCTCGTCCCGACAGCCCTCGCCGCGCTCCGCGACGCCCACCCGGGTACCCGTGTCTCCCTGGAGGAGGCCGAGCCGCCCCGGTCCGTCGAGATGCTGCGGGAGGGCGACTGCGACGTGGCCCTCGCCTTCCGCTACGAAGGGGCGGCGGGTGCGGAGGAGTGGGACGACCTCGTCGTGCGGCCGCTCCTCACGGACCGGCTCGTGGGGCTCCTGCCCGAGCGGCATCCGCTGGCGCACGTGGAGTCCCTGGCCATAGGAGAACTCGCCGAGGAGCCGTGGATCGCCGGCTGTCCGCGCTGCCGGGGGCAGCTGGTGGAGGTGTGCGAGACGGCTGGTTTCACCCCCCGCATCGACTTCGCGACCGACGACTACCCCGCTGTGGCCGGCCTGGTCGGCGCGGGGCTCGGGGTGGCCGTCCTGCCCCAGTTGGCCATCGAGTCCGTACGGCCCAGGGGGGTGCGCACGGTCGCTCTGGAGCCCGCGGTGCGGCGGGAGATCGTGGCCCTGACCCTCCCCGACCTCGCCCAGGTGCCCGCGGTCGGCGCGACGCTCGACCAGCTGGCGCGCGCGGGCGGCCGTTAGCCGGGACCAGCCGGGACCCGGCGCCTACGGGAGGCCGACGCTCTCGCGTCCCGTCCCCTCTCGTGTCCGGTCCGGTCGCTGTTTCCTCTCCGCCGTCGCTCCGTGGGGCCAGGGACGGCCGGGCACCACCCGCGAAAAGCGAAGGGCACACACGCGTGCCCGATGTGGAGAAACGTTCCTTCAGGTGTTCGAAGCGGCGTGCTCGCCGAGCGTCGCGACCGACGCCGGTGCCGGTGTCGACACCAGCCGGTGGCGCGCCCGACCCATCAGTTCTTCGCGCTCGTCCTCGGTCAGTCCGCCCCACACGCCGTACGGCTCGCGTACGGCCAGGGCGTGGGCGGCGCACTCGGCGCGTACCGGGCACCTCATGCAGACCTCTTTGGCCGAGTTCTCGCGAGCGCTTCGTGCCGCACCGCGCTCGCCCTCGGGGTGGAAGAAGAGCGAGCTGTCCACCCCGCGGCACGCGGCCAGGAGCTGCCAGTCCCACAGGTCCGCGTTCGGTCCTGGAAGGCGGGAGAAATCTGCCATTACGTGACCCCTTGTAGCGGTTCTTGGCGGATCCGGTGTCCACGACCGTACAACTACGATCCAAGGAGATGAAAATATGACTCATTGCGAATCTAGCCTCAGACACCAATAAATGGGAAGAAAAAGGGCCGAACGGGGCATAGGTTGTGATGAAAGTTCGAGGGTCTGCCGCGCGCGTCTGCATCGTGTCCGTCCCCTCACGTAGAGTGCCGAAGGCGGCAGACGACCCCGTAACTCTTTCGAGTGACCGTCGTTGAGAGTGCGAGGCGGTTGAAGGAAAAAGCGCTCGGGCGGGTGTCCGAAGCGGTCGACCGCACAGGTGACGATTTCGTACCAGCCTGGAGGCTCAAGGTGACGCGCATCAGCTGCGGAGGGCGGTCATGACTTCCGTCCTCGTCTGCGACGACTCCCCGCTTGCCCGAGAGGCGCTTCGCCGCGCGGTCGCGACCGTGCCCGGCGTCGAGCGCGTGACGACGGCTGCCAACGGCGAGGAAGTCCTCCGCCGCTGGGGAGCCGACCGCTCGGACCTGATTCTGATGGACGTGCGCATGCCGGGCCTGGGGGGTGTCGAGACCGTCCGGCGGCTGCTGTCCGCCGACCCCGGCGCGCGGATCATCATGCTCACCGTCGCCGAGGACCTCGACGGTGTGGCGCTCGCGGTGGCGGCCGGCGCCCGTGGCTATCTGCACAAGGACGCCTCCCGCGCGGAGCTGCGTGCGACGGTCACGCAGGCCCTCGCCGACCCGACCTGGCGGCTCGCCCCGCGGCGGCTGCGCTCGGCGGAAATGGGTGCCGCGCCCACGCTCACCGCGCGTGAGATCCAGGTCCTCGAAGGAATGAGCCACGGCCGCTCCAACGCCGAGATCGGCCGTGAACTGTTCCTCTCCGAGGACACCGTCAAGACACACGCCCGACGGCTCTTCAAGAAGCTCGGAGCGTCGGACCGGGCCCACGCGGTGGCGCTCGGATTCCGGTGGGGGCTGGTGCGCTAGGGCCTGTCCTTCGGATCGGACCGGCTTCGGTGTACGGCATCGAGCGGTGGCCGGCGGGTGGGGGCGTGTGGATGAACCCGCCCGGACTGCGCCCTGGTGGGATCGTGTCGGAGACGGGCGACGCCTCCGGCGCGGGCTGCCGTCGCCCCTCCGGACGCGGCCCGTGGTCCGGCAGGGCGCATACCCCGCTGCACGGCCTCGGACCGATCCGGACGACAGGTCCTGAGGTCGTCCGCGCGCACCTCGCCGGCAAGGGCGTGAAATGCCCGGTTCGCCAGGGCGTCGAAGCCGGTGGCCGGGTGCCCTGTGCCTGTTTCGCCGCGGATGACGCATCCTTGAGGTGTGGAGTTCCTTGGGGACAAGTCGGTCGAGCGGAAGAGGAGGGCGCAGGGGATGAGTTCCGCCGCACCTGCTCATAACGCTTCGGTGCACAACAACAGCCGGGGTGCCGCGGAGCCGACGCCCGCAAGGCACCATGGACCGATGCGCGACGACGAGGCGGGCACTGCCCAAGGGGTGATCGGTGCGCTCGTCCACCGAGCCGTCGACGGGGACGAGCAGGCCACGCACGATCTGCTCGCCCATGTCCACCCCCTGGCACTGCGGTACTGCCGCACCCGGCTGTCCCGGCTCCCGGGCGACGCCCGGCACTTCGTCGAGGACCTCGCCCAGGAGGTCTGCGTGGCGGTGCTGCTCGCACTGCCCCGCTACAAGGACACCGGCCGCCCCTTCGAGGCGTTCGTCTTCGCCATCGCCGCACACAAGGTCGCCGACCTGCAGCGCGCCGCGATGCGTCACCCCGGTCTGACCGCCGTGCCCTCCGACGAGATGCCCGAGCGTCCCGACGACTCCCTTGGTCCGGAGGAGCGCGCCCTGCTCAGCAGCGACGCCGAATGGGCCAAGAAGCTGATGGCCAACCTGCCCGAGAACCAGCGCGAGCTGCTTCTGCTGCGGATCGCCGTGGGCCTCACTGCGGAGGAGACCGGCCAGATGTTGGGAATGTCACCCGGCGCCGTCCGGGTCGCCCAGCACCGCGCCCTGAGCCGGCTGCGCGCCCTGGCGGAGCAGTAACCGCCGCTGCGGAAACCATCCGCCGCCCGGCCGTCCCTTGGGCAATGAACGGTCGGCCGGCCGATTCCGTACGAACATACGAATACCGGAGCCTTGCAGAACCGTGGAATGAGACACCTCTCCTTCCCGTTAGCATGGACATCCGCACCGATCAAGGCCATTTGGGGAAGGTGTCATGACTGCGAACGTCGACGGAGTGCCCGGTAAATTCGCGACACTCGGGCTGACCTACGACGACGTGCTGCTGCTGCCGGGCCCGTCGGACATGGCGCCCGACGAGATCGACACCGCCTCGCACGTCTCCAGGAACGTGCGGGTCAACATCCCGCTGCTGTCCGCCGCCATGGACAAGGTGACCGAATCGCGCATGGCGATCGCGATGGCCCGCCAGGGCGGCGTCGGCGTCCTGCACCGCAACCTGTCCATCGAGGACCAGGCGAACCAGGTCGACCTGGTGAAGCGTTCCGAGTCCGGCATGGTCACCGATCCCATCACCATCCATCCGGACGCCACCCTCGCCGAGGCCGACGCCCTGTGCGCCAAGTTCCGCATCAGTGGCGTCCCGGTCACCGACGGCAACAAGAAGCTCCTCGGCATAGTCACCAACCGTGACATGGCCTTCGAGACCGACCGCTCCCAGCAGGTGCGCGAGGTCATGACGCCGATGCCGCTGGTCACCGGCAAGGTCGGCATCTCCGGCGCGGACGCCATGCAGCTGCTGCGCCGCCACAAGATCGAGAAGCTTCCGCTGGTCGACGACCAGGGCGTCCTCAAGGGCCTGATCACGGTCAAGGACTTCGTCAAGGCCGAGCAGTACCCGAACGCCGCGAAGGACGGCGAGGGCCGGCTGCTGGTCGGTGCCGCGGTCGGCGTCGCCGGCGACGCCTTCGAGCGCGCCCAGGCACTGATCGAGGCGGGCGCCGACTTCATCGTCGTCGACACCGCGCACGGCCACTCCCGCCTCGTCAGCGACATGGTCGCCAAGATCAAATCGAACTCCGCCGGCGTCGACGTCATCGGCGGCAATGTCGCCACGCGCGACGGCGCGAAGGCACTGGTCGACGCGGGCTGCGACGGCATCAAGGTCGGCGTCGGCCCCGGCTCCATCTGCACCACGCGCGTCGTCGCCGGCGTGGGAGTGCCGCAGGTCACCGCGATCTACGAAGCCGCGCTCGCAGCCAAGGACGCGGGCGTCCCGGTCATCGGCGACGGCGGCCTGCAGTACTCCGGCGACATCGCCAAGGCCCTGGTCGCGGGCGCCGACACGGTGATGCTGGGGTCGCTGCTCGCGGGCTGCGAGGAGTCTCCGGGCGAGCTGCTGTTCATCAACGGCAAGCAGTTCAAGTCGTACCGCGGCATGGGGTCGCTCGGCGCGATGCAGACCCGCGGCGACCGCAAGTCGTTCTCCAAGGACCGTTACTTCCAGGAGGGCGTCGCCTCCGACGAGCAGCTCGTCCCCGAGGGCATCGAGGGCCAGGTGCCCTATCGCGGCCCGCTCTCCTCGGTGGTCCACCAGCTGATCGGAGGCCTGCGACAGTCGATGTTCTACGTCGGCGGCCAGACCGTGCCCGACCTGCAGGCGAACGGTCGCTTCGTGCGGATCACCTCCGCGGGGCTCAAGGAGAGCCACCCGCACGACATCCAGATGACCGTGGAAGCACCCAACTACAGCAACAAGCGCTGACAGCCCGCGCCCGCGTGAGACGGCCGTCCGACAGCGACGGCCCCACCCGCCTCACGCGTCCGCGCGTGTAGGCCCTACCACGGGGTGCACGGACGCGTGACAGTCGTCCGAGGGCGGCCCGGGAAAGGTCCGGGGCCGCCCTCGCCGTCCGTCCGGGGCGATGCGGAGCGGGACCGTCGGGGATACTGGAAAGCGCTGCAACGCATCAGGGAAAGGCCACAGACGTGACTGAGATCGAGATCGGGCGAGGCAAGCGCGGCCGCCGGGCATACGCCTTCGACGACATCGCCGTCGTCCCCAGCCGCCGTACGCGGGACCCGAAGGAGGTCTCGATCGCCTGGCAGATCGACGCCTACCGCTTTGAGCTGCCCTTCCTGGCCGCACCCATGGACTCGGTCGTCTCGCCGGCCACGGCGATCCGCATCGGTGAGCTCGGCGGCCTCGGCGTGCTGAACCTCGAAGGACTGTGGACGCGGTACGAGGACCCGCAGCCGCTGCTCGACGAGATCGCCGAACTGGACGCCGAGACGGCCACGCGCCGCTTCCAGGAGATCTACGCCGCTCCCATCAAGGAGGAGCTGATCGGGCAGCGCATCAAGGAGGTGCGCGACTCGGGTGTGGTCACCGCGGCCGCGCTCTCCCCGCAGCGCACCGCGCAGTTCTCCAAGGCCGTCGTCGACGCCGGCGTGGACATCTTCGTGATCCGCGGTACGACCGTCTCCGCGGAGCACGTCTCCGGCTCGCACGAGCCGCTCAACCTGAAGCAGTTCATCTACGAACTCGACGTCCCGGTGATCGTCGGCGGCTGCGCCACCTACACCGCGGCCCTGCACCTGATGCGTACCGGTGCGGCCGGTGTCCTGGTGGGCTTCGGCGGCGGCGCCGCGCACACCACTCGCAATGTGCTCGGTATCCAGGTCCCCATGGCCACCGCGGTCGCGGACGTGGCCGCCGCCCGGCGTGACTACATGGACGAGTCCGGCGGCCGGTACGTGCACGTGATCGCGGACGGCGGCGTCGGCTGGTCGGGCGACCTGCCCAAGGCGATCGCCTGCGGCGCCGACGCGGTGATGATGGGCTCCCCGCTCGCGCGTGCCACCGACGGTCCGGGCAAGGGCAACCACTGGGGCATGGAGGCGGTGAACGAGGAGCTGCCGCGCGGCAAGAAGGTCGACCTCGGCACCGTCGGCACCCTCGAGGAGATCCTCACCGGCCCGTCGCACACGCCCGACGGCTCGATGAACCTCTTCGGCGCCCTGCGCCGCGCCATGGCCACCACCGGCTACAGCGAGCTGAAGGAGTTCCAGCGCGTCGAGGTGACGGTGGCGGACTCGCAGCACCGGCGATGACGTGACGGCGCGCTCGCCCGGAGCGCGACGCCGTCGGGACGTTCACGAAGGGGCTCGGCCATCCGTGTGGGATGGCCGAGCCCCTTCGTGTGTCCGCGAGGGCGGTGCCGTGGTGGTGGGGGCGCGCGGGGTGGCAGAGGGGCGCGCGGTTGCCTTCGGCGTGAATATCGGGAGATGGAACGATGCGGGGCGGTAGCGCCCTGTCCGGCGGCTCGCTTCTCCGGGTCGCCCCCTTCCGAGGACACGTTCCGGACCCCGCCCTTCGGGGCCCGGCCCGCTTCCGAACGGACCGCCCTGCCGGGCTGACGGGCGGCCTCGTGGAAGGGGACGTGCCCATGGGCCGTCACCGCAAGCCCACCTGCTAGGACCGGATCCGTCTGCGGACGGGTGAAGTGCCGGAGGAGGTGGATTCTGCGGATGTTCGGATGGCGAGCGGCCACCCCTATGAGAAGTAGGGGTGTGACCCAGATACGCGTCAAAGGGGCAATGAGATGATCTTGAAGCCCTGAAGGGCCCGGCCCATCACCCGTTCGGCTCAGTGTCGTTGGTGGTGATGTTGTTGTCGTCTTGGGCCGGGGTGGGTTGTGACCTCGATCGAGCGGACCGCGTACCCGCGGTTCAAGCGGCTGATCACCGCGCATGAGCTGCATCTGTTCTTCTTGCCGACTCGCGATGAGTTGGAGTGGGCAGCCGAGGCGACGGACGGTGACGAGCATCTGCTGGCCCTGCTGCTGATGCTGAAGTCGTACCAGCGCCTGGGGTGCTTCCCGGCGCTGGAAGACGTACCGGAGCAGGTGGTGGAGTTCGTCCGGCGTCACGTGGAGCTGCCGGAGGGCACCTTGCCGGTGTACCGGGCGGAGAGGACGGCCAAGCACCACCGCGGGCTGGTCCGCAAGCGGGTCGGCGTGAAGTACGACCAGGCAGAGGCCCGGCGGATCGTGGAGCGGTCGATCCGCGAGGAGGCCGCGGCGAGGAACCGGCCGGCGGACCTGATCAACATCGCGCTGGAGAAGGTGGTGGAGGCTGGGCTGGAACTACCCGGCTTCTCCACCTTCGACAAGATGGCCTCGAAGATCCGTACCGAGGTGAACGCCTCGATCTGCGCGGGCATCCACGACCGGATGAGCGCCGTTCAGCGGGCGGGGCTGCTGCGGCTGCTGGAGGAGCGCGACAGTGACGGCACGACGCTGTTCTACCGGCTGAAGAAGCCCGCCAAGGGGCCGAGCTGGTCGCACTTCAAGAGTCTGACCAAGCGCCTGGAGTGGGTGGACGAGCTCGGCGACACCGCGGTCTGGGTGGACGGCGTCACCTCGGGGAAGATCACCGACTTTGCCGGGGAGGCGGACGCGGGGGACGCCCCGGCGCTGCGGGACTACGCGCCCGTCAAGCGCATCGCGCTGATTGCGTGCCTGACGTACAAGGCGAGGATGCGGGTCCGCGACGACCTGGCGACGATGTTCTGCAAGCGGGTGGCGACGAAGATCAAGAAGGCCAAGGCCGAGCTGGAGGAGATCCGCCTGCGCCAGCAGGAGATGGTCGAGGCCCTCATCGGGAACTACCGCACCGTGCTGAAGCACATCGACGAGGGCGGCCCCGCCCAGGAGGCCCTGGCGAAGGCCGCGGCCATGACCGCCGAGGCGGCGAAGGCCCTGGACGGGCTGGACGAGGAAGCGTCGGCCGAGGAGGTCGCCAAGCGGCTGGACGGCAAGGTCTCCCCGGCGGTGCTCGCCATGGCGAAGGCCCTGGTGGTGCAGGCCGGTGGGCTCGGCGCGGTCACCAGGGCCGTGGAGGGCTTCGGCGGGTTCGCGAAGCAGTACGAGCAGATCGAGAAGGTCTCCGCCCACCACGGGAACTTCTGGGAGGTGCTGCTGTACGGGCAGATCGGGCGGGACCGGGCGGTGATGTTCGACCTGGCCGAGAAGCTGGAGTTCACCGCGACATCCGAGGACGGGCGGGTGCTGGACGCGCCCGCACACGCCCAGCGGCACCAGAGCGCCCGCGGCGAGTACATCACCGCCTTCGACGAGGAGGGCAAGGAGGTGGACATCTCCTTCGCCACGCAGAACTGGCGCAAGGCCGCGGTGGACAAGACCCGGTCCGGGCAGTTCGTCCGCCAACATTTCGAGGCGATGGTGTTCACCGCCCTCGCGGAGGAACTGCGCACCGGCGACGTCGCGGTGGTCGGCTCGGAGGAGTACGCGGACTGGTCCGAGCAGCTGCTCGCGTGGGAGGTCGTCCAGGAGAAGCTGGCGGCCTATCTGGTGGAGGTCGGCCTCGCCGAGGAGGGCGAGGCGGCCAAGTTCGACGCACAGTTCTTCCGCCGGCAACTGGAGGACAAGCTGCGAGGCGCCACCGCGGCGGCGGACGCCGGATACCCGGACAACGAGGGCCTGGTCCTCGACCCGGAGACCGGTATCCCCTCGCTGAAGCCGCACCGCTCGGAGGGGCAACGGCCGTCGGCGAAGCGGCTGGAGCAGGAGATCAAGGCCCGGATGCCGGAACGCTCGCTGATGGGGATCGTGGCCCGCACCGCGTACTGGGTGGAGTGGTGGCGCCGCTTCGGCCCCGCGTCCGGCAACGAGCCGAAGCTGGAGGACCCGTTCGGCCGGTACGTCATCACGACCTTCGTCAAGGGCACCAACATGGGCCCGTATGAGGCCGCTCGCCACATCCCCGGAGTCTCGGGGCACGAGCTGTCGTACGTGGCAAACCGGCACTTCTCGATCGTGCTGCTGAACGAGGCGATTGCTGACCTGGTCAACGCGCACGCCCGCCTGGACATCTCGCAGGCGTGGGGCGACGGCACGGCCGTGGCCGCCGACGGCACCCACATGGACACCTACCTCGACAACCTGCTGGCCGAGACGAGCGTCCGGTATGGCAAGCCGGGCGGGATCGCCTACACCACCACATCTCCGACACCTACGTCGCGCTGTTCACGCACTTCATCCCGTGCGGGGTGTGGGAGGCCGTCTACATCATTGAGGGCCTGCTGAAGAACACCTCCGAGGTGCAGCCGACCACGGTGCACGCGGATACCCAAGGCCAGTCCTTCCCGGTCTTCGCGCTCGCCCACCTGCTGGGCTTCGACCTGATGCCCCGCATCCGGAACTGGAAGAACTGCACGTTCTACCGACCGTCCAGGCAGAGCGAGTATGTGCACATCGACGCCCTGTTCGGGGAGCCGGGCAAGCACGTCATCGACTGGGACCTGATCGAATCCCAGTTCCGGCACCTGATGCGGGTGGCCGTCTCCGTACGGGAGGGGGCGATCTCCTCCTCCACGCTGCTGAAGCGCCTGCGCTCGGGCTCGCGGAAGAACGCCACCTACACCGCCTTCCGCGAGGTCGGCCGCGTGATCCGCACCGCGGCTCTGCTGCGCTACCTCTCGGACGCCCCGCTGCGCCGACGGGTGACGACGGCGACGAACAAGGTGGAGTCGTTCAACCGGTTCTGCCAGTGGATCGGGTTCGGCAACCGCGGGGTCATCGCGGACAACGACCCGGTTGAGCAGGAGAAGGCGATGAAATTCAATGCTCTGCTCACGAACGATCTGTTGACTGAACTACTGGCGGAGTTTTCGCAGGTCAGTGACCTTGTGGCGGAGACATCGTTGAGTCGGCCATGGAAGTATCGCGAGACCTGGCGGCTCTGTCCGTCCCGCTGGTCGGGCAACTGGTGGCTATGGAGGATCCGTGGGAGCCCTACCGGCTCGTCGACTCGGCCGGGGAGCCGGTCGAGGGAGCTGGTGCCTTCCTGCGTGATCTGCAGGGAGCCGGTCGTTCGGCGGCGACCGCCCGTTCCTACGGGATGGATCTGCTGCGCTGGCTGCGTTTCCTGTGGGCTGTCGAGGTGCCGTGGGACCGAGCGAGACGGATCGAGGCGAGGGACTTCTCCCGCTGGCTGCAAGTCGCCGGGCAGCCGCGGCGTCCTCACTGGCGGCGCCCGGACCAGGCGGGACGGTGGGCCGCAGGTGGCAAGCCGTACGCGGCGTCGGTGCGAGCGCACAGCGAGACGGTGCTGCGGAGCTTCTACGACTTCCACCGCGACATCGGCACCGGACCTGTCCTCAACCCATTCCCGCTGGACCGATCACGTCGCGGCCGGCGGGTCCACGCCCACCGCAACCCGATGGACCTGACCCGTAACGAACGCACCGGGCTCTACCGGCCGAGAGTGCCCAAGCGGGTGCCCCGCAGTGTCCCCGACGAGAAGTTCAACGAGATTTTCGCTCGGCTCCCGTCGCATCGTGACCGGGCCATGGTCGCCTTCTACATCTCCACTGGTGCCCGTGCCAGCGAACTGCTCAGCACTTGGCAGGCTGGCGCCGACCCGGGCCGTCAGCTGATCTCGGTTGTCCGCAAGGGCACCGGCGAGGTTCAGGAGCTTCCCGCCTCGACCGACGCGTTCGTCTGGCTGCGGCTCTACCAGGTGGGGATGGACGATGCGATCCCGCGTGGGCGGCTCTTGCCGCTGTGGTGGACCCTGAGATCCCCGTCGAGGCCGCTGACCTACCACGCGGTTCATCGCATGTTCGAGCGGGCGAACGCCAAGGCGGGGACGTCCGCGACTCTGCACGCGCTGCGGCACACCGCTGCCTACCGTATGGCCGAGGACCCGAATCTTCCCCTCACCGATGTCCAATTCGTCCTCGGACACGCGCAGTTGACCACGACACAGCTCTACCTCACGCCTCGCAAGGAGGTGGTGATCCGGCGCCTGCTGGCCCACCACGCCGAGCAGACACGGCAGGCAGCCGCCCGCATGGCTCCGCCTCCAGCCGCCGACTACCGGCCGGAAAGTCTCGATGTGCTGTTCGGAACCGGTGCTCGGTGACCGTCACCTCGTCGGCGAGCATCGGCATCCGCACGCCAGCCGCTGGCCTGGAGCCTCATCTCACTCGCGTGATGGCTGCCCGGCAGCGCTTCCCGGCCCGCAGTGTTTCCGACAACTGGCCGAGCACCGAGCGCTCGCGCGCCGAGGCGGCCCGGTTGCTGTCCCGTCCGCCCTTCACTCTGGAGAACGCGGGCAGCGAACTGCACCATAAACACGGCATCGTCATGGTGCTGGACTGGCTGGAAGACCAGCCCGGGCAAACCTGGCAGGAACGATGGAAGGCCAGCGGCATCGAGCAGGCCGGCGCCGCTTGGCGGCCGGTGATCAAGCAATGGCTTCACGAGCGCGGTCTCAAGGCAGCCTGGCGCATGCCGGTGGTGGGCCGGGCCCTGACGACGGTGATCAGTGCTGAGCTGCTGCGGCCTTCGGTGGACTGGCTGGCCGCCGGGGCCAGCCGCCAAGGAGTGCTGGTCCGCGCCATGGCACACAGTCGAGACCCAGACGGATTTGAGCGCTTGCGCGAGCTTGGCGCTCAAGACCAGGGCGTGCGGCCGGGCGCCGTCACTGCGACGCTCTGCCGCAGTGCCCTCATCCTCGCGGCGAAGGGCGGCACGATCGCCGACATCACCGTCGGCGACGTCCTGGAGCTTCTTGCGACACAAGCCGTGGTGCTCAAGCGGGCGATGGCGGGGACCGAAGTGTTCTACCGCCTGCTGCACCAGTTCGGAGCCCTCGGAGAGGATGCCCCACAGAATCTGCGCGAGGTCCGCTACCTGGGACAACGGACCCCGGAGGAACTGATCGACCGCTACGGCCTGCGCTGCCGTGCTGTCCGTGACCTGCTGGTGGACTATCTCCGTGAACGTCAGCCCGCGCTGGACTACAACAGCTTGAAGTCCCTCTCCTACCACCTGGGCAAACGCTTCTGGCAGGACATCGAGCACCACCACCCCGACGCCGACAGCCTCCGCCTCGCCCCGGACGTCATCGGGCAGTGGAAGCAGAGAATCCGCACTAAGGACAAGACCGTCACCACCCCCGACGGCCGCCGCACAAACACCAAGGTCGAGAGGCTCAACCACCGGGACACGCTCACCCAGGTGCGGGCCTTCTACCTCGATATCGCCCAGTGGGCCCTGGAAGACCCCGGCCGCTGGGGCCCGTGGGTGGCACCGAGCCCGGTGAGGGCTGACGAGTTGGAGAACCGCAAAGTACAACGACGACGCAAGGCCAGAATGGACGCCCGCACCCGCGAGCGCCTGCCGGTCCTGCCCATCCTCGTCCGCTCGGTCGACCAGCGCCGCAGAGACGCCGCCGCCGTACTGGAAGCAGCCCGGCATGCCGGCCCCGGCGAGGTGTTCACCGCTGCCGGTCAGCAACTCGTACGTGCCGTGGTTCCGCACGGAACGGCCGGCCGGATCTGGGCCGAGGACCCACACACCGGAAAACGCCGCGATCTGGGACTCGAGGACGAGCGCGCCTTCTGGACCTGGGCCGTAGTCGAGGTCCTGCGGGCCACCGGCATCCGCATCGAAGAACTGCTGGAACTCAGCCACCACAGCCTGGTCCAATACCGGCTGCCCACGACCGGTGAACTCGTCCCCCTCCTGCAGATCGTTCCGTCCAAGACGGACACCGAGCGGTTGCTGCTGGTCAGCCCCGAGCTCGCCGACGTCCTCAGCGCGATCATCTGCCGAGTCCGCAATACCACCGGTGCCGTTCCCCTGGTCCGCTCCTATGACCGCGGCGAATGCGAATGGCAGGAGCCGGCCCTGCTGCTGTTCCAACGGCGCATCTGCGGCGAGGACCGCGCGTTCACCGACGAAACCGTCCGCACCATGCTGGACCAGGCCCTCATCGACACCGGCCTGACTGACGCCACCGGCGCCCCACTCCGCTACACACCACACGACTTCCGACGGCTGTTCATCACCGACGCCATTCTCAACGGGCTGCCACCGCACATTGCCCAGGTGATCGCAGGCCACCAGGACATCAACGTGACTCTTGGTTAGCCGTCTACCCCGAGGAGGCGATCCAGGCGCACATGGCCTTCCTGGCCCGCCGCCGTTCGCTCCGCCCAAGCGAGGAATACCGCGTCCCCACTGACGAGGAATGGCAGGAGTTCCTCGGCCACTTCGAGCGGCGCAAGGTCTCCATCGGTGCATGCGGCCGCGCGTTCGGCACCCCCTGCATCCATGAGCATGCCTGCGTCCGCTGTCCGATGCTCTGGCCCGACCCCGCTCAGCGTGACCGGCTCGTTGAGATCCGAGACAACCTCCTGGCCCGCGTCGCCGAGGCCGAACGCGAAGGTTGGCTCGGCGAGGTGGAGGGGCTCCAGGTCAGCCTGGCTGGCGCCGAAGACAAGCTTGCTCAAATGGACCGACGAGCTTCCGGCGGCACGGCGATCAACCTCGGCATGCCAGGCATAGCCGCAGCTCAACCTATCCGGGAGGAGGGAACGGCTTTGCTGAGACAATCCCTGGATGACCAGCAATGAGATCCGGTTCGACTGCCAGCATCGGGGCGACGGCGGCCCGCTCGTGATCGTCCCACGCATCGACGGAGCACCACTCACCGAGCTGATCGACGGGTTCGAGATCGCGGCCGGGATGCAGCCCGCAGGGGACGCCTACGGCGGTCTGATCCCGGAGTTCTTCCGGTTCGGCCCGATGCAGAACCACTTCCTCGGACGGTCCACCAACGCCATGGGGCCGAAGACACCCGTTCTCGGTTGTGAATGCGGTGAGTGGGGATGTTGGCCTCTCATGGCCCGCATCACCGCGACAACCGACCTCGTGACCTGGGGCGCCTTCGAGCAACCGCACCGCAAGACCCGCGACTATGTGGCATTTGGTCCGTTCCAGTTCGACCGTCACCAATACGATGACGCCTTGCGGGCCCTGAGCGCGGTTATCGGCTCCGACGTCGACGACAAGCGCGCATGAGCGCTACCAGGCGCGGCCTGCTGGGCTAAAGGATGGGGAAGCGGTTCATGGAAAGGTTCGAGACGGAGAGTCTGGCGCTCATGCCTGGCCAGAAGGTTCAGGCCACGGTCCTCAGCCATCACCCATGGGGTGTGATCGTTGAGATCGTCGGTTACGAGAACGCCGGTCTGTCGGCCTCTATCGACATGATCCAGCAGTTCTCCCGGACCACGAGCAGCCATGACGAACTACTCGCGCTCTTTCCACCCATCGGTTCGCAGATAGATGCAGTGATCGAGCAAATCCACCGCTGGCATCCGCCGGTATCAGTGCGACTCAGCATCCGACCTGCCGACCTTGAGTCGCTGACCTGGAGCTGCGACTTCTGTGGTGAACGGATCACGTTGAGCCCAGGTGGAGACGCCCTCGTCCTGGACTCGCGGAGCAACGACGGTCCAGGAAGCCACACCCTCATCTCCCACCGGCACTGCCTGGCCAAGCGAATCCGCCCAGACAACACCGGAGAGCGGGCGCGAGCATTGAAGATCGGGAAGATGCACTGAGGGTTGTCAGGCCCGTGCCTACCGGCATGGCTGAGCTCGACAGCTCATTCGGCGGGAACCAGCCGACAGTTCAGAGAAGCGGTCATCTTCCACAACGCCCTGGACATCGCGGAGATCGTGCGGCAGCTGCTGGAGGAGGGTTGGGAGATCGAGCCGGAGGACCTGGCCCAGATCTCGCCGTACCTGACCGAACACATCAACCGGTTCGGCGAGTACTCCACCCACGAGCTCGGCATCCAGCCCGAGGCGTATGACCCGCGCCTGGACGTCGACTTCACGGTGCTCAGAGGCGATGCCCCGACGAGCGAGAGCTACTCACCAGCCGCCTGAACCGAAAATCCACCGTCCAGGAAAGCGCCCTGGTCACAGCTACTGCTTCGTGCGGCCGGCTGAGGCTCGCTGAGTGTCCGCGCCGGAGCTGGCGTGCCGCTGGGTCTCCTGGGGACCGTGCCAGTCCAGGCACATCACGGTGGCATCGTCCTCGAGCCGGCCGCCGGCGGCGTCCCGTACCGCGGACGTCAGCATCAGCGCGGCCTCCCGCGGGTGCAGGTCCCGGGTGCGCTCCAGCAGAGCGGGCAGGTCGACCTTCTCCCCATGACGTTCGAGCATGCCGTCGGTCAGCATGAGCAGACGGTCACCGGGGTGCAGATCGATGTCCTGAACCCGGTAGGGGTGGGGCGCGAACACGGACAGCCCGAAGGGATGGTCCACTTCGCAGGTGATCACCTCCGCAGTCCCCTCACGCATGCGCAGTGGCCAGGGGTGGCCGGCGTTGACGAACTGGGCCTGCCCGGTGTTCAGACCGATGCGCAGCAGCTGCCCGGTGGCGTGACCGTGACCGTGGTCGGCCAGGGCCAGGTCGGCCCGGTGGGCCTGGTCGGCCAGGCCTGCTCCTGCACGGCGAGCGCCGCGCAGGGCGCCCACCAGGATCGTGGCGGCCAGCGCGGCGTCGATGTCGTGACCCATGGAGTCGGTCACCGACAAGTGCAGGGTGTCGCGGTCCAGGGTGTAGTCGAAGGTGTCGCCGCTGAGGTTCTCGGAGGGCTCCAGGCTCCCGCACAGGGTGAACTGTGCTGCCTCGCACGACAGTGACGGGGGCAGCAACTGGTACTGGATTTCTGCTGCCAAAGTGGGGGGCCTGGAGCGTTTGCCCCAGATGTAGAGGTCGGTGAAGCGCCCATTGGCGATCACGATATAGGCCAGGAGATGGGCGGCTTCCCCGACCGCATCGAGGACGTCCTCGCCGGGGGCGGCCGGAAGGAGCAGTTCCAGCAGCCCGATGGCATCCCCCCGGTTGGTGACCGGCACGATCACCCGCTGTCCCCGGCCGGTCTCCTCCTGGTACAGCCGCTGGGTACGGATCACCTGCTCGTAGACACTGCCGAGCATGGGGATCCGCTCCGCTTCCCGACCACCCTCCGCGGCATCAGTGGTGGACAGCCGCGCCACGGCCTTCCCTGTCAGGTCCACGATGAGGAAAGAGACCTTCGTGGCCTCGAGACGCCGCCGCAGGTCCTCGGCGACCACGTCGACGGCCTCCACCGGCGAGGCCGTCTCCGCTGCCGTCAGCAGCCGGGGAAGTTCACTCTGCCCACCACTCACGACTACGGCCCCTTTCGCCGGCCCCTCATACCAGCCTGGGAACCACAACGGTGAGCGTCAATTTGTGATCAGTCACAGTAAGTGAAGGTGGTCACGTTGTGCGTTCGCAGAAATGAGTAGTTCTGAGAGACCACGGACCTTCACCGGACCGTGTCCGGTTTGCCCCTGATCTTCGTTCTCACAACCTCTCGCAAAACAGCTTTCGCATAATGCCCCGCGCGATAGGTTCTGCGACATGCCAGAGCCCGCCGAACCGGCCGCCGCCGTCGAACAGTTCGACTGCCCCACCTGTGAAGTGCCCGCCGGAAGCACCTGCCGCACCCGCGGCGGCAAGGTCGCCCCGAAGTACCACACCCCGCGCTTCACGCTCGTCCCCCAGCTCCGCGCCGAGCTCGAAATCCGCACCCCCGCCGACCGCGGCCCCGGCCGCCCCTGGGAGCTGGGCCCGGCCATCGACGCCGCCGTGCCGGAGGCCGCGACGAAGCCCACGAGGGTGGGCTACGCCCGTTGCAGTACCGCCCAGCAGGAGCTCCAGAGCCAGCTCGATGCCCTGGAAGAGGCGGGCTGTGCCCCGGTCTTCTCGGAGAAGATCAGCACCCGGGTCAAGGTCCGGCCGGAGTTCGTCAAGGCGATGGACTTCGCCCGCACCATCAAGAAGGCCGTCCCGCACCAGCGGGTGATCTTCACCGTGCACGAGATGAAGCGCCTGGGCCGCGGCGCCGCCGAGCTGCTGACCATCGCCGAGGACCTGCGCCACCACGACATCCAGCTCGAACTCCTCACCGGCCCCCTCCAGGGGGTGTACGACCCGTCCGGGCACGGCGCCGCCCTGTTCGCGTTCTTCGCCGGCATGGCCGAGTCCGAGCGCGAGTACATCCGCGAGAAGTCCCTCGAAGGACAGGCATCCGCCCGCGAGCGCGGCCGACACGGCGGACGCCCCAAAGTCGTCGACGACGACATGGCTGCCTACGCCCGCACTCTGCGCGCCAACGGCGTCCCCGTTCCGCAGATCGCGAGCAAGCTCGTCATCACCTCGGGCAAGAACAAGGGACAGCGCCCCTCGGTCGCCACCGTCTACCGCATCCTCGCCGAGGACGACGCTGGCGACGGACCGGCCTGACCCCCGAAGGGCTTCAAGATCATCCCATTGCCCCTTTGACGCGTATCTGGGTCACACCCCAAGTAGGGGTGGACACTCCGTGAACCATCCTGGAGCCCGCCGCAGTAGCCTCTGCGGCGGGCTCCGCCTGTCGTCCAAGGTGTCCGCGCGGGCCCCCTCCCACCACCAGCCCCTGGAGCACGGTGAGCCGGGAGCGCCCCCTTTCACAACCGGTGCGCCGCCCCCGTCGGTGTGGCCCCGCGCGTGTCCAGCAGCAGCTGGGCCTTCACGGACAGGCCCTGGAGGTCGTACGTGCGGTGCTGCTGGAGCAGGATCGTCAGGTCGGCGTCGGCGGCGGCCTCGTACAGGGAGTCCGCGCGGGGGAGGGGGCGGTCGAGCACGCTCCAGGACGGGACGTGCGGGTCGTGGTAACTGACGGAGGCACCCAGTTCCATCAGCCGCATCGCGATCTCCCGCGCGGGGCTGCCCTGCTGGTCGGCGAGGTCGGCCTTGTAGGTGACTCCGAGGAGCAGCACGCGTGCGCCGCGGGCCGACTTGCCGTGCTCGTTGAGGAGTGCGGCGGCACGCTGCACGACGTAGTGGGGCATCCGGCCGTTGACCTGCTGGGCGAGTTCCGCCATGCGCAGGGTGCGGCCCGTGTGGGCGGTCAGGTCCTGGGCGACGGCGTGGCCGCCGACGCCGGGGCCGGGGCGGAAGGAGTGGAAGCCGAAGGGCTTGGTCTCCGCGCAGCGGATGACGTCCCACAGGTCGACGCCCAGGTCGTGGCAGAGCACGGCCATCTCGTTGACGAGGGCGGTGTTGACGTGCCGGAAATTGGTCTCCAGCAACTGCACGGTCTCCGCTTCCCGTGGGCCGCGCGCGCGGACGACCTTGTCGCTGAGCCTCCCGTAGAACGTGGCGGCCGACTCGGTGCAGGCCGGGGTGAGCCCGCCGATGACCTTCGGAGTGTTGGCGGGGGTGAAGTCGCGGTTGCCGGGGTCGACGCGGCTGGGGGAGTAGGCGAGGTGGAAGTCACGGCCCGCGCGGAGGCCGGATCCGGATTCGAGCAGGGGGCGGAGGAGTTCCTCGGTCGTTCCGGGGGGTACCGGGGACTCGAGGATCACCGTGGTGTGCGGGCGCAGCCGTGCGGCCAGGGTGTGGGCTGCGGCTTCCACCTGGCCGAGATCCAGCCCGCCTTCCGCACCGCGCGGGACCGGCGCGCAGATGACCGCGGTACGTACCCGGCCGAGCTCGGCGGGGCCGGTGATCGCGCGGAACCCCTGTGCGACCATGCGGCGCAGCTCGGCGGGGCTGAGGAAAGCGGTCTCCGGGCCGGTCCGGTAGCCGATGGTGGAGATGCCGGCGGCGACGGCGGCCTGGGCCAGGGGCAGGCCGTACGGGCCGAGTCCGATGACGGCGAGATCTGCGGGCATGGCGTGGGCCGTCCTTCCCAATAACCGAAGCGGGACAGGCGCGCAAGCCCTGTGGACAGAACAGGCGAGCGCAATGTCAGACTAGGAGTAAATATGACCGATTTGTTGTATTGGTCGGCCGAGTTTCGCCGAGTCGAGGCGAGAGTTGTCCACAGGTTGGGGCGTGTGGTGGCTGGATTTGGGCATCCCGGCAAGAATCTGGGCATGAGGGAGGGGGGCCGGGCTTCGCCCGACGGGTGCGGCCGATGCGACCGATGAGCGGGAGGCAGCGGTGAGGACAGCGACACTGGGACCGGCGGAGCGAGCCGAGTCACTCGCATCCATGGCGGAGCGTGAACTGGACGTGCTGGTGGTGGGCGGCGGCGTGGTCGGTGCGGGCACCGCGCTGGACGCCGCGACACGCGGCCTGTACACAGGGCTGGTCGAGGCGCGTGACTGGGCGTCGGGCACGTCCAGCCGATCCAGCAAACTGATCCACGGCGGCCTGCGCTACCTGGAGATGCTCGACTTCGCCCTCGTGCGGGAGGCGTTGAAGGAACGCGGGCTGCTGCTGGAGAAGCTCGCCCCGCACCTGGTGAAACCGGTGCCGTTCCTCTACCCGCTGCAGCACAAGGGCTGGGAGCGGCTGTACGCCGGGGCGGGCGTCGGGCTCTACGACGCCATGTCGATGGCCCCCGGACACGGGCGGGGGCTGCCCGTGCACCGGCACCTGAGCCGCCGTCACGCGTTGCGCGTGGCACCGTGTCTGAAGAAGGACGCCCTGGTCGGGGCGTTGCAGTACTACGACGCCCAGATGGACGACGCCAGGTTCGTGGCGACCCTGGTGCGCACCGCGGCGGCGTACGGCGCGAGGGTCGCCAACCGTGCGCGGGTGACCGGATTCCTGCGCGAGGGTGAACGGGTCGTCGGTGCCCGGGTACAGGACGTCGAGGGCGGCGGGGAGTACGAAGTCCGCGCCAAACAGATCGTCAACGCCACCGGTGTGTGGACCGACGACACCCAGGCGATGGTGGGCGAGCGGGGCCAGTTCCACGTACGGGCCTCCAAGGGCATCCACCTGGTCGTCCCCAAGGACCGCATCCACTCCACCACCGGGCTCATCCTGCGCACGGAGAAGTCCGTCCTGTTCGTCATCCCGTGGGGCCGGCACTGGATCGTCGGGACCACGGACACCGGCTGGGACCTCGACAAGGCACACCCGGCCGCGTCCAGCGCGGACATCGACTACCTGCTGGAACACGTGAACTCGGTGCTCGCGGTACCGCTCACGAGGGATGACGTCCAGGGCGTGTACGCCGGCCTCCGGCCGCTGCTCGCCGGTGAGTCCGATGCCACCAGCAAGTTGTCACGGGAGCACACCGTGGCCCATCCCGTACCCGGACTTGTGGTGGTCGCGGGCGGCAAATACACGACGTACCGGGTGATGGCAAAGGACGCGGTGGACGAGGCCGTGCACGGGCTCGACGTACGGGTCGCCGCCTGCGTCACCGAGGACACACCGCTGGTCGGAGCCGAGGGGTACCGGGCGCTGTGGAACGCACGGGCGCGGATAGCCGCACGCACCGGACTGCACGTGGTCCGGGTCGAGCACCTGCTGAACCGGTACGGGTCACTGGCCGAAGAGGTCCTGGAACTCGTCGCCGGCGACTCCTCGCTGGGCGAACCGCTGCAGGCGGCCGACGACTACCTGCGCGCCGAGATCACCTATGCCGCCTCGCACGAGGGGGCGCGGCATCTGGACGACGTGCTGACCCGGCGCACCCGCATCTCGATCGAGACGTTCGACCGGGGAACGCGCAGCGCCCGGGAGGCCGCCGAGTTGATGGCGCCGGTGCTGGGCTGGGACAAGGACCGGATCGAGCGCGAGGTGCAGCACTACGAGAAGCGGGTGGAGGCCGAACGGGAGTCGCAGCGGCAGCCGGACGACCTGACGGCGGACGCGGCCCGACTGGGGGCTCCGGACATCGTTCCGTCGTAGGGCGGTGCCGCTGCAGGGCGGTGCCGTCGGCACATCGGGGCAGAGGGAATCCGGGTCGTGCCCTCGTCGGCGAGGGCACGGCGCGGGCCGGGTTCCTCCACGGCCGGCAGGGCCGCCGCCGGGGCTCCACCCTGTGTGACCAGCAGCGGGAGGAATGCGTTCGAGGGAGGGGCCGACAGAGCCGAGGAGACCGGCGGCGCCGGGGAGAGTGAGGCCGTGGACCCAGCGGCGGTCAAGAGTGTCCTGAGCGGTGGCATCCGGTTCCCCTCTTGCCGAAAGGACATCATGCGGGCACGCGGAGCACGTCCTTCACCCGGGTTCAGGGCGCGCCGGGCGCGGGGTACGGCCAAGGGCACCCTGGGCGTTGAGCACTTGTCGGGTGAGGGACAATGAAGGCTCTGTCAGGGCGGGTTGCATGAGGGGACGCATGTCGGAGCCGGAGCGGGCGGGGACAACCCGTCAGGACGAGAGCGCACGTCTGCTCGCCGGGCGGTACCGGCTGGGAGATGTGCTCGGCCGCGGCGGCATGGGGACGGTGTGGCGCGCCGAGGACGAAACCCTGGGGCGGACCGTCGCCGTCAAGGAGCTTCGGTTCCCGTCGAGCATCGACGAGGAGGAGAAGCGGCGGCTGATCACACGGACGCTGCGCGAGGCCAAGGCGATCGCGCGGATCCGTAACAACAATGCCGTGACGGTCTTCGACGTGGTCCAGGAGGACGACCGGCCCTGGATCGTGATGGAACTCGTCGAGGGCAAGTCGCTCGCCGAGGCCATCCGGGAGGACGGTCTGCTGGAGCCCCGGCGTGCCGCCGAGGTCGGGCTCGCGGTGCTCGACGTGCTGCGTTCCGCGCACCGCGAGGGCATCCTGCACCGTGATGTGAAGCCGTCGAACGTGCTCATCGCCGAGGACGGCCGGGTCGTGCTCACCGACTTCGGTATCGCCCAGGTCGAGGGCGATCCGTCCATCACGTCGACCGGCATGCTGGTCGGTGCCCCCTCGTACATCTCCCCGGAGCGGGCCCGCGGGCACAAGCCGGGGCCGGCGGCCGACCTGTGGTCGCTCGGCGGGCTGCTCTACGCGGCGGTGGAGGGCACGCCGCCGTACGACAAGGGGTCCGCGATCGCGACGCTCACGGCGGTGATGACCGAGCCGCTCGAGGAGCCCAGGAACGCGGGACCGCTCAGGGACGTCATCTACGGGCTGCTCGCCAAGGACCCGGCCCAGCGGCTCGACGACGCAGGCTCGCGGGCCATGCTGAACGCGGTGATCAACGCGCCCGAGACCAAGGGTGCCCAGTCGGAACCGGCGGACGCGACGAAGGTCGTGCCGCTGCCCGAGCAGCCCGGGGGGCGTGGCAAGGGCAGGCGGGGCGGCGAGGAGGCCGGGGAGAAGCTGCGCGGCGCGATGCGTTCCGTGCGGAAGGCCGCGGTGACGGCGGGGGCGGTCGGTTCCGTGGCTGCGACGCGCGCCAAGTCCGGCAGCGGTGCCGCCGGTTCGACGGCCGGCCAGGCCGCCCCGGCGACGACGGCTCGGGCTGGCACCGGGGCCGGGAGCGGGGTGCGGCCGGGTGGCCCGGCTGCGGCCCATGGGTCCGGTTCGATGCCTGGCCCGGCTTCCGGGCCGGTGTCGAACTCGGCGTCGGGCGCCCGGGATTCGGGGTGGCCCGTGATGACGCCGCCGGACCTGCCGGCGCGGCCCGCACCGAAGGCGTCACTCACCGATGTGGTGCCGCGGCGGACCTTGGTCGTCGTCGCGGTGGTCGTGGTGCTCGCCGTGCTCGGTACCGTGCTCGCCCTGACGCTCGGCGGCGATGACGACGAGGGCGGCGCGGGGGCGAAGGGCGGCGCGGAGCGGACTGCCTCCGGGCAGGCGCCCAGCGCCGACACCAAGAAGGCCGATGGCTCCGAGGCCGGTGAGGACGACGGCACCCGGGCCGACGGTGAGGCAGCCGAACCGGAGGACACGGGCACGGGTGCGGGCTCCGGCGACAGCGACGACGACACAGGGTCGGGCGACAGCGAGTCGGACGACCCGGCCGGGGGGACCGGGGACACCTCGGTGGCGAAGACGCACACCGGGAACCAGGGATACACGATCGGGCTGCCCGAGGGCTGGACGTACCAGTCGACGGACGGTGCCGGTGACCGGTTCACCGGGCCCGACGGGCAGAAGCTGCTCGTCGCCTGGACGTCCACGCCGAAGGGCGACCCGGTGGCCGACTGGGAGAACCAGGAACGCGGCATGGTGCGTTCGCAGTACAAGAGGGTCCGAATAGAAGCGGTGGACTACCGGGGGTGGAACACCGCCGACTGGGAGTTCACCTACGTGGACGGCGGTGCGAAGTACCGGACCATCGACCGGGGGTTCGTCGTGGACGGCCGGGTCGGGTACGCGCTGATGTACACGGCGAAGGCCGACAACTGGGACGGTGAGCAGCGCGAGGAGACCTGGCAGGCGCTGACGCGGTCCTTTGAACCCAAGTCCTGAGCATGAGCGGCCGCCTGATGGGGGAAGTGAGATGTGGCATCCCCTCTCTCCGGGTTGCCTCCGGCACGTATCGTGAGTGTTCGCGGACCGTACGCAGCCGGAACAGGCCGCTGGGCGAGCGGACCTGACCGACCATAATGCCGGGGGAGGCGCAGTGGACGAATACGCGGGGCGGGTTCTCGCCGACCGCTACCGCCTGCCGTTGCCTCCCTCCGACGAGTACGAACTGACCGAGACCCGCGCCTTCGACACCTACAGCGGGCAGGAAGTCCTCGTCAGACAGGTGCCGTTGCCGGAGGTCGTCGAGGCCGAGGTACTCGACGCGGAGGGGCTGCCCGACGGTTTCACGGCGCGGGACGGAAGCGCCCGCCGGGCCGCTGGGCGCACGGCCGACCGCGCGGGCACGCGGCGGCCCACCGACCCCGTGGTACGGCGAGCGGTCGAGGCCGCGCAGGCCGCGGCGGCCATCCCCGACCATCCGCGGCTGGACCAGGTCTTCGACGTGTTCGCGGAGGGAGGTTCCCTCTGGATCGTCAGCGAACTGGTGCCCGCCCGGCCGCTGGCGGCGCTGCTGTCCGAGCGGCCGCTGACCCCGTACCGGGCGGCCGAGGTCGCCGCCGACGTTCTGATGGCCGTGCGGGTACTGCACGGCCACGGCTGGGTGCACCGGAACATCACCACGCGCACGGTGCTGGTCTGCGACGACGGCCGTGTGATGCTGACCGGTCTCGCGGTCGGCGCGGCGGAAGAGGCGCTGTGCGGGTACGACCCGGTGCCTGCCCCGGACACGTTCCTTCCGGAAACCACCTCTCCGGGTACGGCTGCTCCGGGTACGGCTGCTCCGAACCCAGCGGTGCCGGGCGCGGGCTCGGCAGCCGAGGCCCTGGGACCCGTGGCACCCACGGGAACCGGCATTCCGGCACAGGCACCAGGGCGCACTCCGTCGTGGCCGCCCGGCTTCACCGCCGACCCCGACCCTGACCCCGCACGCGGTTCTGGTCCCGCACACGGTCTCGGTACCGGTCCCACCCATGGTCCCGGCGCCGCATCGAATCCTGACGCCGCGCGGCGGGCCGCCATCGAGGCGCGGGCCGGTCGGCTGCCCGGGAGCGGGGCGGCGGACCCGGGCAGCGGGGCCTCCGCCGCGGCGGCCCCGCGGGCCACCGACAGCGCCGGGGACGTAAGGGCTGCCCGCGCGGGGGCGATCGCCGCGTACCGGGCGGGTGCCCGTGCCGCCGCCCGGGTGCAGGAGGCGCAGCGGTTGGGCCGAGCCGCCCTGCCCGGCGCCGATCCCGCCACCGGGGACGGCGCCCCGGCCGTCCTCGCACCGCACACCAATGGTTCGTCGGGCACTCCGGGCGGGAGCGGGACCGGTGCGGTCCCGCCGGGACTGATAGCCGACCCGTACGGGGTGGAGGCCACCGGCTGGCACGGCGCCACGCCCCGCAGCGCTCCCGCCGCAGAACCGGGCACCGACAGCCCGCAGTTGCCTGGTGGCAGTGGCAGTGGCAGTGGCAGCGGGAGCGGGAGCGGGAGCGGGAGCGGGAGTGGCAGGGGCCTCAGCGGGGCCGACGGGCCCGGGCGCCCCGCCCTGCCGCCCGGCGGGTTTGCGCCGGCACCCGCGCTCAGCCCCGTGACCGGCGTGACCGGCCCCGCCGGGGCTGCACCGCCCGGCGGGGCCACCCCGACCGCCCGTTGGGGCGAGTCGGCGGCCCACGCACCCGCGCGCCGTGGCCCCGCCACCGCGTTGGCCGCCGAGCGGGCACGACAGGCGCGGATGGCCGTCATCGGCCCCGTGACGGAGCGGTGGGCACCGGAGCAGGCCGGGCCCGTGCACGAGAACTGGCAGCTGGCCGCGCCCATCGGCCCCGCGACCGACCTGTGGGCGCTGGGCGCGCTGCTGTTCCGGGCCGTACAGGGACACGCGCCCTACCCGGAGGAATCGACGGCCGAGCTGGTGCAGATGGTGTGCGCCGAGCCCGCCGCGTTCGCCGAGGAGTGCGGTCCGCTCAGGCCGGTCGTGGAGTCGCTCCTGCGTCAGGACCCCACCGAGCGGCTCGACTTCGAGGAGCTGCGCGGCTGGCTGCGTTCGCTGGTGCGGTCGGCGCCCGAGCCGGAAGCCGGCGTGCACGTCATAGCTGCACCGCCGGTCGACACCGGCCGGCTGCCGGTCGTGCGTCGCCGGGGCGAGCTGGTGCGCAGGCGCCGCGCCGGACTGCCCGCGCACCACGGACGGCACAAGCGGGCCAAGCAGGAGCCGGGGTCCCCGCGCCGGCTGGGCCGCACCCTGCTCCTGCTGGTGCTGCTCGTCATGGCCGCGGCGATCGCGTACGCCGTGATGTTCATGCCGAAGGCCGGTGAGGGGACCGGGGACGCGGGGGCGGCCGATCGCACCGGCGCGGCCGGGGCGACCGGCGAGGCGTCTCCGTCGCAGGAGGCGGGCGGCGCACCGGGATCCGGCGACTCCTCGGCGGAGCCGGAGGATCCGAAGAGTCCGGAGGGCGGTACCGGGAAGTCCGGCGCGGCCGGCGAGACGCAGACCACCGGCCCCGACGATCCCGCCGTCCCCAAGGGCTTCACCCTGCGCAAGGACCCGGAGGGTTTCCGCGTCGCCGTGGCGGAGGGCTGGCAGCGCACCGGGAAGAACGGCAGCGGTCAGGTTCTTTACTCCAGCGGCGACTTCGAGCTGATCGTCGTACCCGGCCGGGACAGCGCCTCGCAGTACGGAGACGACCCGATGGCCTATCAGCGGGACGACGAGCGCGAGCTCCAGCCGTACCGCGACTCCAGCTGGGCCACCTCCACCGGTCTGAAGACCATCGAGGTGGGCGGACGGACCATGGCGGAGGGCCAGTTCACCTGGACCGGCGACGGGGGCGAACTGTACATCCGCAACCTCGCGGCGCTGATCGACGGCCGGTACCACGTGCTGCAGGTGCGCGGCCCGGAGGGTGAACGTGACGAGGTGACCCGGCTGTTCGAGCGGGCCTCGGCGACCTACCGGCTCACCGGCTGACCCGGCGCCGTACGCCTCAGTGGTCGCCGCCGTCGCGTCTGCCGCCGCGCGTTTCCCGTAGTGGCAACCATCACAGTGCGGTTTCCATGGCCCGCTCGCTGTTCCCAGGCCGGACCCCGTAAATCTAACCTGACGCTGTCAAGACCATTGCGGGGCAAGGTGAATCAGATGCAGGGCCTGCTCGTCGCGGGTCGCTACCGGCTGGGCGATGCCATCGGCAGCGGTGGCATGGGCCGGGTGTGGCGCGCGCATGATGAGGTGCTGCACCGGTCCGTGGCCATCAAGGAGTTGACCGCCGCGCTCTACGTCTCCGACGGGGACCGGGCCATGATGCTGGCGCGTACCCGCGCAGAGGCACGCGCGGCGGCACGGATCAACCACTCCGCGGTCGTCACCGTGCACGACGTGCTGGAGCACGACGGTCGGCCGTGGATCGTCATGGAGCTGGTCGAGGGTCATTCGCTCGCCGACGCCGTCAAGGAGCGGGAGCGCGTCGAGCCCCGTGAGGCGGCCCGCATCGGCCTGTGGGTGCTGCGCGCGCTGCGCGCCGCGCACGCCGCCGGGGTGGTGCACCGCGACGTCAAGCCGGGCAATGTGCTCCTCGGCGACGACGGACGCGTGCTGCTCACCGACTTCGGCATCGCGCAGATCGAGGGCGACACGGCGATCACCCGTACCGGGGAGGTCGTCGGCTCGGTCGACTACCTGGCACCCGAGCGGATCCGCGGCCTGGATCCCGGTCCCGCCTCGGACCTCTGGGCGCTCGGCGCGACGCTGTACACGGCGGTGGAGGGCAGATCGCCGTTCCGTCGCACGTCTCCGCTGACCACCATGCAGGCGGTCGTGGAGGAGGAGGCCGACGAGCCGCCGTACGCCGGCCCGCTCGCGCCCGTCATCAGCGCGCTCCTGCGCAAGGATCCGGCCACGCGGCCCGACGCGGCGGCGGCCGAGCAGATGCTCGCCGAGGCGGCGGAGGGGCGGCGGCCTGCTTCGGCGCAGAGGTACGTGATGACGCAGGCCGACGGCACCCGGATGCCGTCGGCACCGCCGTCGTCGCAGGCGCAGGCGCCGTCGTCATCGCCATCGCAGGCGCATCCGCCGTCGCCGTGGCCGTCGGGATCGACGGCGTACGAGCCAGGGGCGGGTGCCGGTGCCGGCACGGGTGCCGTGCCGCCGTCGTACTTTCCACCGGCGGCCGGCACGGGGACCGGACCCGCGCCCGGCGCGACTGGTACACCCGGCACGACCGATGGGACCTCTGGCCTGCTGGGCGGTGGGGGCCCTGGTGCCACGGCTCTCCAGCCGCCCTCCGGAGGCGTCACCGCCGCCGGGCCGCGGAGGCTCGGGCGCGGGCGTCTGATCGCCCTCGTCGTGATCCTGGCCGCGCTCGCCGGTGGAGGGACCGCGATACTCCTCAGACAAGGGGACGACGGCAAGTCCCAGGACAGCAGCAGCTCGGCGTCGCCCTTCGACAAGCCGATGCCCGCGCCCACGCCCACACCCACACCCGACCAGGCCGGTGCGGGCGACAGCGAGCAGACGGGTGGGCTTCCGGCGGGCTGGGTGCGCCGCGACGATCCGTTCGGCTTCAGCATCGCCCTGCCCGGCGACGACTGGCAGCGGGTCGTCTTCGACGAGGAGACGCGCCAGGTCGACTACACGCCCGACGGCGGCAGGAGCTTCATCCGTATCGCCGCCGACGACTTCCCCGACTTCGACGACCCGTACGAGCACCTGAGCGATCTGGACCAGCAGATAGGGCAGCGGCTGGTCGACTACCGGCAGGTGGGTCTGGAACGCCGCGTCTACCGCGACCGCGAGAGCGCGCGGTTGGAGTACATCTGGACCGCGCTGGCGAAGGACACGGAGTTCCCGGGGCCGTACCAGGCCGTCGACCAGATGTACATCTCCCGTGACGGAGTCGAGTACGCGATCTACATGGCGTCCCCGGCGGAGGACTGGGCCGCGACGAGCAAGCAGTTCGAAACGGTCCTGCAGGGGTGGCGGGAACCCCGCTAGGACAGGCCCCGGCCCCCCGCGGGAAGCCAACTGTCCGGTTCCGCGACGGTGGCGCTTGGCCGGATAGGCCTACCGGAGGGATGACATCCGGTGGGGCATGATGGGCCCATGGTGACCGAGGGGGAGCCCGAAAGCGGGTCCGCACGGCACAACGTCCGTGTCATCGCGGGCCGTTATCGCCTGGAGGCGAGGCTCGGGCGCGGCGGTATGAGCGTGGTGTGGCGGGCGACGGACCAACTGCTCGGGCGGGGTGTCGCCGTCAAGGAGCTTCCCCTGGACGAGGCGCTCTCCGCGACGGAGGCGCGGCGGCAGCGGGACCGCACCCTGCGGGAGGCGCGGGCGCTCGCCCAGTTGAGCCATCCGCACATCATCGTCGTCCACGATGTCGTCGAGGACGACGAACGCCCGTACATCGTGCTGGAGTTGATCGACGGCGGCTCGCTCGCCGACCGTATCGCCGCACAGGGCCCGGTCGACGCGATGGAGGCCGCGCGCATCGGCGTCGACCTGCTCGGCGCACTGCGCGCCGCCCATGCGGCGGGCGTCCTGCACCGCGATCTCAAACCCGCGAACGTGCTGCTCGAGCGCGGCACCGACCGGGTCGTCCTCACCGACTTCGGCATCGCCCAGGTCGCGGGCGCCACCACGCTCACCGAGTCCGGCTCCTTCGTCGGCTCGCCCGAGTACACCGCCCCCGAGCGGATGTCCGGGGCCAGGACCGGACCCGAGTCCGATCTGTGGTCGCTGGGCGCGCTGCTGTGCACGGCGCTCAGCGGCGAGTCGCCGTTCCGCCGGGACTCGATCGGCGGGATCGTGCACGCGGTCGTGGTCGACGAAATACGGCCACCCGCGCAGGCCGGGCCGATTCTGCCCGTCGTACGCGGGCTGCTGGAACGGGACCCCGCCCGGCGGCTGGACGCGGACCGTGCCGAGGGGATGCTGCGGTCCTTCCTCGAGACGGGCCGCACACCGGAGTCCCCGCCGCCCGGATACCTGCCGTCCGGATACCCGGCGCGCGGACGGGGCCGGACTCGTCGGCCGCCTCCGGAGCGGGGAGGGACGGCCGGGTCGGCGCGCACCCCCGGCGGCCTTGCCGTCACCGCCGTGCGCTCGCCGGGGCGGCCCACGAGGAGCGTGCTCGTGGCCGCGCTGGCCGTCGCCGCGCTGGTGGGCGCCGGCGTGTCCGCGGCGGTCCTGCTCCTGGACCGCGACGGTGACGGGAGCGGCGGCGGTGGTGGCGAAGGCGGTACGCCGTCGAGCACCGGGCCGCTGACACCCGCGAGCCGGCCTCCGGAGCCCCGCCCGTCCCGTACGGACGGTCCGTCCCGCACGGACGGTCCGTCCCGCACGGCCGACCCCTCCCGCACGGCGGGCCCGTCCGCTTCTTCCGCATTTCCGGTATCTCCCGCATCTTTCGCCTCTCCGACTTCTCCCGCTTCTCCGGTTCCTTCCGCCGTGGTGCCGCTTTCGAGGTCTGTGACGTCCGGCACGGCCTCGTCCGGCATGTAGCCGCATAAAAGGTAGATAAGCCGCGGACGGAGTCACGGGTCTGTGACCGGACGGCACCCGCTGTGGCTCCGCGAGGGCTTGGCGCGATATGGATGGAGCATGAGCAGCAACGGGGGAGCCCGCCACGGCGCGGCCGACGAGCCAACGAGTTTTGGTCTGCAACCGCCGAATCCGCCCGCGTCCGTGCCGCATCCGGGCAACCCGTACGCGGCACCCACGCAGATGGTTCCGCAGCAGTCCCAGCAGCAGCCGCGCCAGCAGGCGCCGGTCCGGCCGCAGGCGCCGTCGCAGCCGTCGCAGCCGTCCCGCCATGAGTCATCGCCTCCTCGGTCGTCGCAGGACGACCCCGGCGTCGGTCGGCTCATCGCCGGTCGTTACCGGCTGCTTTCCAAGCTCGGGCACGGCGGTATGGGCACGGTGTGGCGGGCGGCGGACGAGACGGTGGACCGCGAGGTTGCCGTCAAGGAGCCCCGCGTCCCGGACCACCTTCCCGAACGCGAACGCGCCAACGCGTTCGAGCGCATGCGCCGCGAGGCCCGTGCCGCCGCCCGGCTCGATCACCCCGCGGTGGTCAACGTCCATGACGTCGCGGTCGTGGACGGGCAGCCGTGGATCGTGATGGAGCTGGTCCAGGGCCGTTCCATGGGCGCGGTACTGCAGGAAGAGGGCACCCTCTCCGCGCGCGAGGCGGCCAGGGTCGGCCTGGAGGTGCTCGGCGCGCTGGAGGCCGCGCACGCGGCCGGCATCCTGCACCGGGATGTGAAACCGGACAACATATTGCTCGGCCGGTACGACCGGGTCGTCCTCACCGACTTCGGCATCGCCCAGATCGAGGGCGAGACCAACCTGACCGACACCGGCGGCTTCGTGGGCTCGCCCGAGTACATCGCGCCCGAGCGGGTACTGGGCCAGCGCCCCGGGCCCGCCTCCGACCTGTGGTCCCTCGGCGTCGTGCTGTACGCGGCCACGGAGGGCGTCTCGCCGTTCCGGCGCAGCAACACGCCCGCGACCCTCCAGTCCGTCCTCAACGCCGCGCCCGCGCCGCCCGCCGCCGCGCAGGGGCCGCTGGCCGAGGTCATCACGGGCCTGCTGCAGAAGGACCCGGCACACCGCCCGAACGCCGCCCGGGTGCGCGCGCTGCTGGACGCCGTCGCGAACCCGCCCGCGCCCCAGCCCACGCAGATCGTTCACGCCCCGGGCCTCGGCGACGGCACCGGTGCCGGTTTTGGCGATGGATCCGGGAACGGATCCGGAGGCAAGGGCATCCGGATCGGCTACAAGACGCTGACCGGACTGGGCGCGGCGGTCGTCGCCGGAGCGGTGGCCGCGTACCTGGTGATCGCGGACCCGTTCGCGGGACCGCTGCCGGACGGCTGGAAGACCCACGAGGAGAAGGACGTCGCGGCGTCCGTGTCGGTCCCGAAGGACTACCAGCGCACCGTGCCCGACCCGGAGAAGTCCATGGGCGGCGACAAGGGGCACTGGGTCAGGTACACGGACTACAGCGGCAGCATCTGGATCGGCCTGACGCTGGCCCGGAAGGCCGAGGACACCAACAACAGCATCGAGGCCTCCGCCGATGCCGAGATGTACGACGACAACAAGGGCTTCAAGGAGAGGGGCAGTTACGACCTCGACATGCCGGAGGGGCCGGTGACGAAGCCGAAGCCGGACCTCACGTACAAGGGGAAGAAGGCCGCGGAGAACACCGTCGTCTACATGACGAACGACAGTCAGAACCCCCGCCCCCGGGAAATGCGGATCTTCTACTACATGACGTCCGACGAGGACATGTACAAGCTCACCATCAGCTACCCGGGCAAGGGTGACTTCACGGAGCGCGGGCGCGAAGTGGCGAAGACAGTGATCGCCAACCTGGACGTCGCCAAGCTCTGAGCCGGTCCGGTCCGGGCTGTGCCACGTCCGGTCCGGGCACCGCGTCGACAACGCGGTGCCTCGCACGGTACTGATGGGGGCATGAGCGACGACGGTGGCGCGACGGACGCCCGGGGGTCGCCTGGTCGGCGGTCGCCACCGACTGATCGAGCGGCTCGGCTCCGGCGACTCCGGCGACGTCGGCTCCCGTGGCATCGTGCAGGTCCGCCTCACCCAGGGGGACCGCGCCCCCCGGTCCCCGATGGCACAGGCGCAGCCCGAGCACGTGGACTGGGGAACGTACGACAGGGAGGTGCGTACGCAGTGCACCCGCACCAGCTTCCAGGGTCACGAAGCCGTCCTCGCCGACACGACCGGCGGCCCGGGGGAGCCTCCCAGCCGGCTCGTGCAGCTGCTGATCCGCACCGACGACGGCCGTATGTGCGAAATGCGCGAACTCAGTGTCCACATGCCCAAGGGCGGACCCGGGGAGAAGCACGGGACGGCGGTGTTCAAGAGCGCCCGCGACCGGCTCGAGATCGGGGCGGTCCGGTCGTCAACGCCCTGATCAGCGGGTTTGCTGCCAGCGTTCACTGGCGTGGTGCGTGAGCAGTCCGTGAATCCGTTACCGGCGGGTACACAAAGCGTTCGCGCGGGCATACCCTGCGGCTCATGACGGACGCGCAGACCCGGCACACGACCGGTACCAATCCTCTCGCCCCCACCCCGGCGGGCGCCCGGACCGCGGTCGACGTGGTCACGCCCGAACTGGTCGCCCAGCTCACCAGGGGCGTCGTCGGGGCCGGACGGACCGCCAACCACACACCGTTCACCGGCGAGAAGCTGGCCGACCTCCCCGAGTCGACCCCCGAGGACGTGCAGCGGGCCTTCGAGGCGGCCCGCGCCGCCCAGGCCGTGTGGGAGCGGACCCCGGTACGTCAGCGGGCCGCTGTGCTGCTCCGCTTCCACGACCTGATCCTGGAACGCCAGGCCGAGGTGCTCGACCTGATCCAGCTGGAGACCGGCAAGGCCCGCCTGCACGCCCACGAGGAGGTCCAGGGCGTCGCCATCGAAGCCCGTCACTACGGCCGCCGGGCCGCCGCGTACCTCCGGCCCAAGCGGCACGCGGGCGCCATGCCGGCCCTCACGAAGGTCACCGAACGGCGTCACCCGCGCGGCGTCGTCGGCCAGATCGCTCCCTGGAACTACCCGCTCGAACTCTCCGTCGGCGACGCGCTCCCGGCCTTCGTGGCGGGCAACGCGGTCGTGATGAAGCCCGACACGGAGACCTGCCTCACCGCCCTGTGGGCCCGTGACCTGCTGATCGAGGCCGGACTGCCCGCCGACCTCTTCCAGGTCGTCCTCGGAGAGGGGCCGGTGGTCGGTCCGGAGGTCGTCAAGCGCGCCGACTACGTCTCCTTCACCGGCTCCACCCGCACCGGCCGCGAGGTCGCCCGGCTCGCCGCCTCCCGGCTCGTCGGCGTCTCCCTCGAACTGGGAGGGAAGAACGCCATGCTGGTCCTGGAGGACGCCGACCTGGACAAGGCGGCCGCGGGTGCCGTCCGGGCCTGCTTCTCCTCCGCGGGCCAGCTCTGCATCTCCATCGAGCGGCTGTACGTCCATGAGTCGGTCACCGATGCCTTCCTGGAGCGCTTCGCCGCCCGGACCCGGGCGATCCGCCTCGGCACCTCCCTGGCCTACGGCGCCGACATGGGCTCCCTGGTCGGCGAACGCCAGCTGGACGCGGTCACCCGGCACGTGGACGACGCCGTCGCCAAGGGTGCCAAGGTGATCGCGGGCGGCACGGCCCGCCCGGACATCGGCCCGTACTTCTACGAGCCGACCATCCTCGACGGCGTCGAGGAGTCCATGAGCGTCTGCGCGGAAGAGACCTTCGGTCCGGTCGTCTCCGTCTACCGCTTCGGGTCCGACGACGAGGCCGTCGAACGCGCCAACGCCACCCCGTACGGCCTGAACTCCTCGGTCTGGACGAAGGACGCCCGGCGTGGACGTGAGGTGGCCGCCCGGCTGCGTACCGGCACGGTCAACATCAACGAGGGATATGCGCCCGCCTACGGCAGCGTCCAGTCGCCGATGGGCGGAATGAAGGACTCCGGCCTCGGCCGCCGGCACGGCTCCGAGGGCATTCTCAAGTTCACGGAGGCCCAGACCGTCGCCCACCAGCGGCTGCTGCCCCTCGAGCCCCCCCTCGGCATGGACGACGAGCAGTACGCGACGTTCATCAGCCGGAGCCTGCGCCTGATGAAGGCATTCCGCTTCCGTTAGCCGGCTCGGCGCCGCGGACAACCGCGGACGACCGCAGACAGCCGTGCACAGCCGGCAGCAGCCGACAGAGCCCAGCCCAGCGGGCGGCCCCGCCCCGCCGCTTTCGACGAGGAGAGCACGTGTCACAGGAGAACTCCGTCCCGGAACAGGACGAAGACGGTCACGGTGTCGAGCCCGTCACCGGTCACGGCACCGGTCCCGGCACCGGGCCGGTCACCGGGCTCGACACCGGGCCCATGCCCGATACCGGTGCCGGCCCCGCGTACGACTACGACGTCCTCGTCGTCGGCTCGGGCTTCGGCGGCTCGGTCACGGCCCTGCGCCTGACCGAGAAGGGATATCGCGTCGGCGTCCTGGAAGCGGGCCGCCGCTTCACCCGCGCGTCCCTCCCGAGGAACTCCTGGGACCTGAAGAACTACCTGTGGGCCCCCAGGCTCGGTATGTACGGCATCCAGCGCATCCACCTCCTCGGCAGCGTCATGGTCCTGGCCGGCGCGGGTGTCGGCGGCGGCTCCCTCAACTACGCCAACACCCTCTACGTACCGCCCAAGCCCTTCTTCGACGACCCGCAGTGGCGCGACATCACCGACTGGCAGGAGGAGCTGAAGCCGTACTACGACCAGGCCCAGCGCATGCTGGGCGTACGGCTCAACCCGACGACGACCACGACCGACGTGCATCTGAAGGCGGCGGCCGAGCGGATGGGCGTGGGCGACACCTTCCACATGGCTCCGGTCGGCGTCTTCTTCGGCGACGGCGAGGACGCCGACGGGAAGGCGGAGGCGAAGCCGGGACAGGAGGTGTCCGACCCGTACTTCGGCGGGGCGGGGCCGTCGCGCCGGGCCTGTGCCGAGTGCGGCGAGTGCATGACGGGCTGCCGGCACGGTGCGAAGAACACCCTCAACGAGAACTACCTGCACCTCGCCGAGAAGGCCGGCGCGGTCGTCCACCCCATGACGACGGCCGTGTCGGTGACGGAGGACTCACAGGGCGGATTCGCCGTCGCCACGCTCCCCACCGACAACCGCCGCAAGGGCAGCGGCCGGACCTTCCGGGCTCGCCGGGTCGTGCTGGCCGCCGGCACCTACGGCACCCAGACGCTGCTGCACCGCATGAAGGCGAACGGACAGCTGCCCCACCTCTCGGACAGGCTGGGCGAACTGACCCGCACCAACTCCGAGGCGCTCGTCGGCGCGCACACCGACAACCGCCACTATCGCAAGGTGGCGGCCTCGCCCAAGGCCGACTTCACTCGTGGCGTGGCCATCACGTCGTCCATCCACCCCGACGAGAACACCCACATCGAGCCGGTCCGTTACGGTCACGGCTCCAACTCGATGGGCGCCCTCTCGATCCTCCAGGTCCCGTACGCGGGCCGCGACTCGGGGCCGGCCAGGGTTTTGGGTTGGCTGGGCAACGCGGTGAAACACCCCTGGGCGATGGTGCGTTCGCTCTCCAACCGGCGCTGGTCGGAACGGACCATCATCGTTCTGGTGATGCAGTCGCTGGACAACTCCCTGACGACGTACCTGAAGCCGTCCGGTCCGGGGCGCGGGCTGCTCACCGCCCGCCAGGGCCATGGTGCCGCCAACCCCAAGCAGATCAAGGCGGCCACGGAGGGCGCGTCCGCCCTGGCCACCGAGATCAACGGGTTCGCCGGCTCCAACATCGGCGAGCTGACGGGCATGCCGATGACGGCCCATTTCCTGGGCGGCTGCGCCATCGGCGCCACGCCGGAGACCGGCGTGATCGACCCGTACCACCGGCTCTACGGCCACCCCGGCATCTCGGTCGTGGACGGAGCGGCGGTCTCCGCGAACCTGGGGGTGAACCCGTCCCTGACGATCACCGCACAGGCGGAGCGGGCGATGTCGTACTGGCCCAACAAGGGCGAGCCCGACCGGCGGCCGGAGCAGGGCGCGGCATACGAGCGGCTCCAGCCGGTCGAGCCGAAGTCCCCGGCGGTCCCGGCGGACGCCTTCGGCGCCCTGAAACTGCCGTTCCTGGGGATGCCGGCGATGCCGCCGAAGAAGTAGCCGCGGCAGCCGGGCGAGCCGCGGCAGCCGGGCGAGCCGGGCGAGCCGGGCGAGCCGGGAAAAGGATAGAGGACCTGCGCCCCCCTCCGAGCGCAGGTCCTCTTTCCCTTGTCTGCGGCGTGCTTACGCCACCGCACCGTCCTTGCGACGACGCACCACGAACACCGCACCCGCACCGGCCACGACGGCGGCACCGCCGAGGAGTCCGATCATCGGAAGCGCGGAGCTGGAGCCGGTCTCGGCGAGGCTGCCCGTGGCCTCGACCGTCTTGACCTGGCTGATCGGCTTCGTACCACCGGTCTGCGGCTTGGCGTCCGACGGCTTGCCCGGCTCGGCACCGGCGGCCAGGATGTCGAAGAAGTAGATCCAGCCGTTCGGGTCGTTGGCGATCCAGCAGCCACCCTCGTCCGAGTACTGGGCGAAGCCACCTGTCACACCGAGCGAGTCGGGCACGTCGCCGCTGACCCGCAGCCGCAGCTCGTACGAGGTCGACTTGTGGGCGCCCAGCGAGAACGAGGTGAACGTGCCGCCCTCACCGGCGGCCCCGGCGACCTCGCGCCAGGTGCCGCTGGACTTGTCGAGGACCTGCACACTGATCTCGCCGGAGTAGTCCTCAATGTCCTCCCAACCGATGGCCGCCACACCGATCAGCGGAGCGATGTCCTTGATGTCACGGTCGCCGGTGTTGGAGACGTTGAACCGGAAGTTGGTCCAGCCGCTGCCCGCGACGATCGTCTCGGGCAGGCCCGACAGGCCGCTCGTCAGGTCATCGCTCAGCTCGACGACCTCGTTGCCGTCCTCGTCGACGCACAGCTGGGCGTCGTTCCCGGGAGCGCTCTCGCTCGGGCTCGGGCTCGGGCTCGGCGAGGTGGCGGGACTGCTCTCCTCCGGGGAGGGGTTGCTCTGCTCGTCGTCCGTCGCGGGGTCGTCGGCGGCGGGGCTGCTCTCCTCGCCGTTCCCCGGGGTGGTCTCCTCCGGGGAGGGGTTGCTCTGCTCGTCGTCCGTCGCGGGGTCGTCGGCGGCGGGGCTGCTCTCCTCGCCGTTCCCCGGGGTGGTCTCCTCCGGGGAGGGGTCCTTCTTGTCGGTGGAGGAGTTGCTCCCGTCCACGGAGGAAATGCTGGTCGAGGTGCTCGGCTGCTCGCTCGTCGCGAACGCGACGGGAGCGGAGAGCAGGGCGAGCGGGGATATGACAGCCGTCGCGGCCGCGGTGACCATGGCACGGCGGAGCTTCATGAAGACCTCGGGAAGTCGGGTGTACCGCCGGTTGCGGTACGCGTCGGGTGGAGGCCTCCGCGGTGGGGCGCGGGAGTGGCCCGTGGTTCCAGTAATTTGATCTACGAACCCTGTAAATGGTTGTCCCGGTCCTGACATGTTTTTCATGTGAGGTGGATCACTCCGGGAGGATGATCCGTTTCGGCGTACGCTCACCCTTCGATTTCCCTCGGCCGGATCCGGTCCCCCTGACAGGAAGCGCGTCGCCCAGTGTCCGAGCAGTCCTCTTCAGGCCGAGACCAGAACTCCTCCCCCCTCCCCGACGACGTGTGGGAGAAGTTCGTCGAGGACAGTGAGCGCGGCATTCGCGCCTCCGCTCCGAAGGAGCCGTCCGCGCGGGCGCGCATGGTGACCGAGCGGCTGCGGGCCATGGACGAGGCGCAGGCCGCGGCAAACGGCGCCGGCAAGAAGCGCCGTCGGGGCCGGAGCAGGCCCGCCGCCGCGCCCGCACTGCCCGAGGGGTGGCGCACCGGTCCTGCGTGGCGGGACATGGACGGCCGCGCGAAGCGCCGGCGCAACGTCTGGAGTGCCGTCGGCGTGCTCCTGGCCGCAGCCGTGGCCGTTGCCGCCGTCAGCCCGTCCGGCGCGCTGTCCTGGCTGCCCGGCGGTCTCGGCGAAGGGTCCGGTACTTCGGACGGCGCGAACGGGGCGAGCGCGGACTCCGTCGTACCGCTGGCCCCCGAAACCGCCCGCCCCAGCGGTGCCCCCTCCGCCGCCCCGGCCGATGTGCCCACCCGTGACCGGCCGTTCGCCGGCTCGCCCGCCGCGCGGTGGGAGGCGGGAGCGGACGCCATCCAGCTGCCGAAGGTGGAGGCGAAGGGGGCGAAGGCGACCGTCAACGGCGTCCCCGTCGCCGATGTCGAGGCGGCGCTGGAAGGGACGAAGGACTTCCTGGTCGCCTCGAACCTCGACCGCGCGGTGCTCATGGGGGCCGAGCCGAAGAAGGCCCTGGCCCTCATCGACCCGCTGGCGAAGGAGTACCTCTCCGAGCTGCGCGCCGGACTGCGCAAGCCCACCGAGCAGAACGACCCGACGTGGACGTTCTCCCGGTTCGACCCCGACGAGGTCGAACTGGTGGGCGATGTGAGAGTCCGTGGCCGCCTGACGTTCGAACCCCTGCGGGAAACCGCCGGGAAGGTCGTGGTCAAGGCCGACTACACCTTCGTGTACGCGGTGGCCCCGGCCGGCGGCGGCGACGAGGTGACCCGGTCGATCGTGCGCCGGGTGATCGAGGTGGACGCGGCGGATCCCGCCAGGTTCCGGGCGACCGGCGGTCACATCTGGCCCCTCGCCGTCGGGAGCGAGATCTCCAACGACGATTGCCGGTACGGCGACGGAGTGATCCGTCCGAAGTTCTTCGCCGACCGGTTCGACGGCTCGACACCGACGGGGGAGGCGCGCGACCCGTACGACCGGAGCCGGGATCTGCCCGACCTCGACCAGGGCTGCGCCGTCATGTCCCGCACCTGACGCGAACCTCGTTGCATGGTGCGCCCGTCCCCGGGGCTGGGCCGTACGGCACTGTGGTCGTACGGCACTGGTCGTACGGCATGGGGGAAGGGTCCCGCCGGGCGGAGTCGCGGGGCTCTTCCTGTGTCAGCACCGGCCTCAGGGCAGCACCGGTGCCGGAGCGGCGCCAGGGGGTGGCGCCGCTGGTCTCCCGAACGGTCATGGGCGGGGACGGGCCTGGGTACCGATCGCCTGCCGCCCGCCGCCCGCCGCCTGCGGTCTCGTGCCTGCGCGCTTCGGGCCTGGTGTGGTTCTGCCGCCCGTTGTGGTTCCGGCTGGACCGGGACATGTCCCGTCGGCCGGCTCCGGGCGTCCCCGGGGCCGGCCGTTCTCCTGGGTGACCGGACTGCTGTCCCTGCCGTCCGGTCACTCGTCCGGAGCGAGGTCCCACGACGCACGGCACGATCCGCACATCTCATCGCTCCGGCGAGCCACGCGTGGTTCTGTCGGGCCCGCCCCTGGCTGACACGGACACCGGTATCAACGGTGCGATCCCGGTTCCGGTCACGCACTGTACGGGTGAGAAAGGATGCGTACGTCTGTACCCGGAACGGGGTCCGGCACCGGTGGCCGGACCGGCGGACGGACCGGGTGGTCCGTCGGCTCGGATTCAGATCTTGCCGCGGCAGAGCTCCAGCAGAGTCATCGCGAGCGCGGTGCCCGGCTTGCCCAGGGCGTCCCTGTAGTGGCCGAGGATCTCCATCTCGCGGGAGAGGTTCACGCGTCGGCCGCCGGAGGCGATCCGTTCCTGCTGGATGACGGCCGACACGGCCATCCGCTCCTGGACCAGTCCGATGATCCGATCGTCGAGCGCGTCGATCCGCTCGCGCGCGCCGGTGATCACGTCGGCGGCTTCGGCGGCGCGGGCGCCGGACTTCTCAGTGCTCGTGGCTTCGGTGGTGGTGGTCATGTCGGGGGCTCCTCGTCGGACGGTGCGGAGTACCCCGGGGTGACACGGTCCGAAAACGCCAGGCGCCCCGGACC
>NZ_JBHSPC010000037.1:51208-91229 GCF_042656345.1 Streptomyces incanus | reverse complement strand
CCTTGTCGGCCCGGGGCGCCTGGGAAGTCGCTTGTCAGTGGCTCAAGCAGCACGACCATGGCAGCCGGTGGGCCGGTTGCCATAGGTAAAGAGGAAGGTCGGGTGCGTGAGCATGAATCCCAGTATGCCGCGGGGCTCCCGGCCGTTCAACACGAGCCGCATGCTGAGACGGGCCGTGTCGCGCGATGCTGCCGCGCGGTGCTGTGGCGCGGGCTTCGGAAGTGAGGGGGAGGGCATGCGCGTGTCTCCCGGTAGAATCGGGAGGCACCAGACTCCGCCCCACCGCCGGAAGGCACCTCGTGTCATCAGCGACTTCCGCTGCCCACGCGCCCGACACCGTCCTGGTCGTCGATTTCGGCGCGCAGTACGCCCAGCTCATCGCCCGTCGCGTCCGTGAGGCCCGGGTCTACAGCGAGATCGTGCCGAGCACCATGCCGGTCGCGGAGATCCTCGCCAAGAACCCGGCGGCGATCATCCTCTCCGGCGGCCCCTCGTCCGTGTACACGGAGGGCGCTCCCACCGTGGACCGCGCGCTCTTCGAGGCCGGCGTCCCGGTCTTCGGCATGTGCTACGGCTTCCAGCTCATGGCTCAGAGCCTCGGCGGTCAGGTGGACAACACCGGCTCCCGTGAGTACGGCCGTACCGGACTCCACGTCTCCAAGTCGTCCTCCACCCTCTTCGAGGGCACCCCGGAGGAGCAGGAGGTGTGGATGTCGCACGGCGACGCCTGCTCCGCCGCCCCCGAGGGCTTCGCCGTCACGGCGTCCACGGACGTCGTCCCGGTCGCCGCCTTCGAGGACGACGCCAAGAAGCTCTACGGCGTCCAGTACCACCCCGAGGTCATGCACTCCACGCACGGGCAGCAGGTGCTGGAGCACTTCCTGTACCGGGGCGCCGGCCTGAGCCCGGACTGGACCACGGGCAACGTCATCGAGGAGCAGGTCGCCGTCATCCGCGAGCAGGTCGGCGACCGGCGCGCCATCTGCGGGCTGTCCGGCGGGGTGGACTCCGCCGTCGCCGCGGCCCTCGTCCAGAAGGCCATCGGTTCCCAGCTGACCTGCGTGTACGTCGACCACGGTCTGATGCGCAAGGGCGAGACCGAGCAGGTCGAGAAGGACTTCGTGGCCGCCACCGGCGTCCAGCTGAAGGTCGTCGACGCGTCGGAGCGGTTCCTGGCCGCACTCAAGGGCGTCTCGGACCCCGAGGAGAAGCGGAAGATCATCGGCCGCGAGTTCATCCGGGTCTTCGAGCAGGCCCAGGCCGAGATCATCGCGGACGCGGGCCCGGCCGTGGAGTTCCTGGTCCAGGGCACCCTCTACCCGGACGTCGTCGAGTCCGGCGGCGGCACCGGCACCGCCAACATCAAGTCGCACCACAACGTCGGTGGACTCCCCGAGGACCTCGAGTTCCAGCTGATCGAGCCGCTGCGCCAGCTGTTCAAGGACGAGGTGCGGCGGGTCGGCCAGGAGCTCGGCCTGCCCGACGAGATCGTCCAGCGCCAGCCGTTCCCCGGCCCCGGGCTCGGCATCCGTATCGTCGGCGAGGTGACCAAGGAGCGGCTCGACCTGCTGCGCGAGGCCGATGCCATCGCCCGCGAGGAGCTCACCGGGGCCGGCCTCGACCGGGACATCTGGCAGTGCCCGGTGGTCCTGCTCGCGGACGTCCGCAGCGTCGGGGTCCAGGGCGACGGCCGGACCTACGGCCACCCGATCGTCCTGCGCCCGGTGTCCTCCGAGGACGCCATGACCGCGGACTGGTCGCGGCTGCCGTACGACGTCCTCGCGAAGATCTCGACCCGCATCACCAACGAGGTACGGGACGTCAACCGCGTCGTCCTCGACGTGACGTCCAAGCCGCCGGGGACCATCGAGTGGGAGTAGCGGTGCACGGTGGGGAGCACTCCCCGCCGGTCCCGATGGTCCCGCTGGTCCTTGTCAGGCCCGCTTGAGCGTGCGCACCGGCTCACCGGGCTTCCAGACCTGGACGACGAGATACGTCTCCTCCTCCACGTAGGTCCGTACGACCTCCGTCAACTCGGTGCGGAAGAGGTGGAACGGCTCCGGCGGTTCCACCTCTTCGGTGTACCTGTGCCGGATGTCCTCGTCCTCGACCTCGATCGCCCGCCCGCTGATCCGGGCGTCTCCGCCGCCCATGCCCGTGCCCGAGCCGGGGTTCGCCTGGAGCGCGAAGCGCGGGTCGCGGCGCAGGTCGAGCGCCTTGAGCGAGTCCGGCATCATGCCGAGCCACAGCTCGCCGTTCAGGAAACGCACCTCCAGGCCGGTGGTGCGCGGCGACCCGTCCTTGCGCAGGGTGGCGAGGACGTGGTGGGTGTACGTGGCGAAGCGCTCCTCCACGGTCTTCGCGAGTGCGGGTTCGGCGGCGGTGAAGGCCCCCCAGTTCGTGTTCATGGGCCGAGTGTGGCGCGGATACCGGACGCCTTGTGTCGGGTATCCGCCGAGTTCACCGGACGGAGGGACTCCGAATGCCGGCCTCCGGGAGGAGGCTCGGAAGGCGGCTTTCGGGAAGCGGCCTTGAGAGCCTCGGGAAGGTGGCCTTCGGCCGGCACGGCGGGCACCGTACGGAGCAGGGGGGTCGCCTTCGTCACGCCGCACCGGATCTTTACGGAACCGATCTGTCGTCCGTGGCTGCACGACGGTAACTTCCGCACCATGCGACCCCCCTTGCAGGAGGACTTATGCACGGTCAGACCCCGCCCCCGCTTCCGCCGTTACCCACCGACCGGCTGCGGTTCGCCATGCCGCCCATGCACGAGTCGGTCGAGGACGAACGCCGGCACCGCAAGGAGCGGCTCGCGGGCGCACTGCGGCTGTTCGGGCGGCTCGGCTTCGAGGACGGGGTCTCCGGGCACATCACCGCACGCGATCCCGAATTCTCGGACTGCTTCTGGGTCAATCCGTTCGGAATGCCCTTCCGGTACGTCACCGTGAGCGACCTGGTGCTGGCCAACCGGGAGGGGCGGGTCGTCCAGGGCGGCCACCACGTCAACCAGGCGGCGTTCACCGTGCACGCGCAGGTGCACACGGCGCGGCCCGACGTCGTCGCGGTCGCCCACTGCCACTCGGTCCACGGCCGCGCGCTCGCCGCCCTCGGTGACCTGCTCGACCCGATCAGCCAGGAGAGCTGCGCGTTCTACGAGGACCACGCCCTCTACAACACCTACAGCGGTGTCACCGTCGACGCGGACGAGGGCAGGCGCATCGCGGCCGCGCTCGGCTCCCACAAGGCGTTGGTGCTGCGCAATCACGGGCTGCTCACCGTGGGGGACTCGGTGGACGCGGCGGCCTGGTGGTTCGTGTCCATGGAACGCTCCTGCCAGGTGCAGCTCATGGCGAAGGCGGCGGGTCGGCCCGTCCCGATCGACCACCGGCAGGCGGCGGCGACACGGGAGCAACTGGGCGGGGACCTGGTGGCGTGGATCAACTACCAGCCGATGTGGCAGGACATCAGCCGAAGCGAGCCCGACCTGCTGAGCTGACCGGAGCGGCCAGGACCTGGAGCCTGCCCTGCCGGACAATACCGGACATAAGGGAATTCTGGCTGCCGGGTCAACACGGTGCCTCGGGCTTCACTCCCACTGACCGGACCTGCCGGGCGGGGAGGGTCGGACGTAGGGCACAATTCGCTGTCATTGCAGGGGGGGTTGCGCGTACCGGTGCAGGGGACCTGAAGCGTGATCGGGATCGTGAACGTGAATGTGGATGCGGGGAAGGCGGGCTTCGGGCGTGGCGGTGCAGGATGCGAGGCAGGGCGGCGCGGACGCGGGCGCCCACGAGGGCGGCTGCGCCTGCGGGGACTGTCCGCACGGAGTGCGTGAGGGGCATCGGCGCGCGGTCGCCGCGTTCCTGCTGAAACGCGAGGAGTTCGCGGCCGGGCACGGGCTGCCCGCGGCGGTGGCCCACTCGGCCTCCGCCTCCCGCCAGTGGGTCTCGGAGGAACTGGCGCAGGCCGCCGAACTCGTCGCCCAGCGCGGCCGGGCCGAGGGTGAGACCTGGCTGGCACGCGTGTGGCGCCGGACGGCGGTGGTGGTGTGGTCGGCGGTCGTACTGCTGCTCCTGTGCCAGGCGCTCACGGCGATCGGCCCGGGGTGGAGTGCCGCCCGCACGGCCGGGCTGCTGGCCGCGCTGGTGGTCGCCGGTGCGCTGACCGCGGCCTCGTGGTTCCACCGGGCACGCGGCGGGGTCCTGGCCCCGGTGATCGGGGAGGACAACCGCCTCTCCACGTCCCGCGCGGTGGCGGCGGCCTGGGTGCTCTTCCTGGCGTACGCGGTCCTGGTCCTGGTCGGACAACTGGCCGTCGCCTCCGATCACCGGGAGCGTGACGCACTGATCGCGGGGCTGGAACTCGCCCGCGGTGCGGGTGTGGTGACCGTCCTCGCCGTGGTGTGCGGGATCGCCGTGGTGGTGCGGCGGGTGGTCGGGCTTCGGGTGCAGGGGCAGCGGCTGCAGAAGGTGCGTGCGGACCGGCCCCGGGCGGCCGATCTGCTGACCGACGACGCGGGCCGGGGCGGCTTCGCCGACATCCAGTACGTCGTGATCAGCGGCGTCGCGCTGGCGTTCGCGGCGGTGCGGCTGGCGCGGCGGCCGGACCAACTGCCGGACCTGCCCTGGGGGCTCGCCGTGGTGGTGCTGGTGTCGGCGGCGACCTATCTCGCCGGGAAGTACGCGGAGGGCGGCCGGCCGGTGATCCTTTCGGTGGTGCGGGCGCGGGAGGCCGGTGACCTGGACGCGCCGATCCGGACCGGCGACGACATCGAGATCCGCGGCGCCGGCTTCGTGCCGCTGGGCGCGCAGGGAGCCGATCGGCTGGCCCGGATGGTCGTCCGGGTGGGGGCCGTACACGTCCATGTGCCGCTGGTACCGGTGGCGGGCGGCTTCGACAACCCGACGGACGCCCTGCTGACGGTTCCGGTCCCGGCGGACGTGGAACCGGGGCGGGTCGAGGTACAGGTCGTCACGGCAGCCGGGGTGGAGACGAACCGGTACGCGATCGACGTAACGGACTGACGGAGGAGAGGCATTCTTTCGTCGCTGTCCGGCGAACGTCCGAAAAAATCCGAGCGGTCTTGGATTGATCCGGTGTCGATTGCCGTACGTATGGTCTGTTGAGGGGGCTCGGTACGGCGGCGAGAGGCGGCAGACGGTGATGACTCACGGTATGCGAGTGGATACCCGCAGCCCTCATCTTGATGGCGACAGAGGTTGGCGGGACACCGTCACCCCGTACGCCCTCCTTCCCCTGCGGATCTTTCTGGGCGTCACCTTCATCTATGCGGGAATCGACAAACTCACCGACAGCGCGTTCATGAAGGACGCCGGGGCCGGGTCGATCGGCGACATGATGCGGGCCGTCCGCGATTCCTCGGCCATTCCCGCCCTGGTCGACATGTCCCTGAAGAATCCGGTCGCCTTCGGCTACGCCATCGCCTTCGGCGAGTTGGCCGTCGGGGTCGGAATCCTGATCGGTCTGCTCACCCGGCTGGCCGCCCTCGGCGGTGCGCTGATCTCCCTCAGTCTGTGGCTGACCGTGAGCTGGGCCGCTGAGCCCTACTACTACGGCAACGACCTCCCGTACCTGTTTTGCTGGATCCCTCTCGTGCTGGCCGGCGCCCCCCTCTGGTCACTGGACGCCGCCCTGCGGTCGCGACGGCGCCGGCGGGTGGGGGACTACCGGTAGGACCCTGCTCCTCGAACGGGCGGATCCGCCCCTTCACCCCCGCGGGTCCACAACCCGGACCCGCGGATCCGCCCGTCCGCCCCGACGGGTCTGTCCGCCCCGGCGGGGCAGGCCATCCGCATCGAGCCCGACCCGCCTTCCCGCCCGACCCAGCGGCCAGGTCGCCTCGCCGGACCCCTCGTCAGGTCGCCCCACCCAGTCGGTTCTTCAGATGGGCGACTTGGCACGGGCCTCCCGAGCTTCGGAGCGTTTGTGCCGACGTATCAGTCCCGTCACCGCGGACACCGATCCGGCCAGGCACAGACCGCCCGTGACGACGGGGATCACGACGAACCACGGTGTCTTCCAGGCGTCGCCCGCGTCGCCTGCGTAGAGCACTGCGGCGAGGGTCAGGGAGAGGCCGGTGATCAGCCTGCCGGGCTGGAACTCATGACGTAGCACGGCTCACCTCCGCCTGTCCCGCACCGACCTGGAGGTCCAGGTCGAGCGTCCCCGTCTTCTTGACGCCCGCGGGAGGCCGCAGGGTCACCTCCTTGTGCTTGCCCGGTGCCACGTCCACGTCCTTCTGCTTGTCGCCGGGCAGCTGGATGTCGCCCACTCCCACGTTGATGCTGAGCTTCACGGTCACGCCCTCGGGCACGATCACATGGATACGGCCCACACCGACGTCCGCCCGCGTCGACACGGTCTCTCCCGCCGGTACCCGTACCTTGGACAGATCCAGGGTGCCGGTGCCGGAGCCCAAGTCGTAGACCGGGCGTATCTGGGCGACCGAGGCGGGCTCCCAGGTGGTGCGCATCCACTCGGTGCCGATGTCCTTGGGCACGGCCGAGGAGGCGGCGAGCAGCCCCGCGGTGATGACCGCCAGGAGGATCGAACCCGCTCCGGTGCGGCCCAGGAAAGCACTGACCGCCAGGCCGATTCCGAAGACGGCGAGCGCACATGCGAGGCCGGTCTGCAGGCTGGTGCCGAGCGGCTGCTGCTCCCAGGTCAGGCCTGTGCCCAGGCCGGCCGCGAGCAGGGCGAGCAGGAAGATCCAGCCGCCGATCCAGCGGGGGCCGCGGGGGTTCGCCGCCCGGTGCTGGGTGGGGGAGTCGTCGCGGGCGGAGGAGTGGGGGTCGAGTCTGACGTTGATCACGGAGGCGATGTCCGGATCCCGGGAGCCCCGGGGGCCCCACAGATAGCCCGTGCCGCCGATGTGCGTGCCGTCCTTGACGATGGGATCGCGCCACCACGAGGAGAAGGCGGCGGGAACCGGCGGTGCCTGGGGCTCCGGTGGGGCGTCGGCAGCGGCCTGGGCGGCGAGGGGGTCGGGGCTGGGGGTACCGCGCTGCCGCGACCAGTACCCGGCACCGGCGAGCAGCAGGGAGAGCATCACGGCGAAGCTCAGCACCCCGCCGTTGTTCAGCATGGTGAGGAAGACACCGCAGCCGACCAGCGCGAAGAGTATGGCTGCCAGCGTGTGGCCGTCGACCCGGCCGGTCAGCAGCCTGCGGATCTCGTTCTCCTCCTCGCCCTCGTACGGGACGAGGAGCCAGGCGAAGCCGTAGAAGATGAGGCCGACGCCACCGGTGGCGGAGAGCACCGCCAGCGTGATGCGGAAGATCACCGGGTCCATGTCGCACTGCCGGCCGAGCCCGGAGCACACTCCGCCGAGCATCTGATGCCGGCGGTCGCGCCGGAAACGGTGCGGCGGCTCGGGCACGAGTGCCTCGCCGGGAGGGTGCGGAGCTCCGGCGGAGGCGGTCTCCCCGGCCGCCGTACCGCCTGCCGCGTCCGCGGCAGGCGCGGCGTCCCGCGGCCCGGCGCCCTCGGGAGGGCGCGGGCCGGAGCCTGGCCCCGGACCCGTCGCGGCGTGCTGGTGATCTGTCATGAGTCCATGGTGACGGGCGAGCCGCCGCGACGGCAGTCGGGATGACCCTGGCCGGACCCTGATATCGGCCCTGAGGGGTGTGGCCGGGGAGTGTTCAGGGGGGTCGGCTCCGGAGATCAGGGGAGTCTCCGGGGCCGACCCTGATGCCGCGGAACCAGGGGCCGTGTGACCATCAGTGGCATGTCGGAAGCCGCAGCAGCGCCACTCGCCGAGCCGCGGCCGCCGCGCAAGCTCTACCGCAGCAGTGACGGACGCTGGCTCGGTGGTGTGGCGCGGGGGCTCGCCGGACACCTCGGGCTGCCCGTGATCTGGGTACGGCTCGTCTTCGTCGGTCTGTTCATGGCCGACGGCCTGGGCGCACTGCTGTACGCCGCCTTCTGGTTCTTCGTACCGCTCGGGGTCGGCGGCGTGGAGGCGCAGAAGCCGCCTACGCTGGTCGCGACCGAGAGTTCGCCGGACGGCCGGCGCAGACTCGTCACCCGCAGACCGGACAAGGGCCAGATCGTCGCCCTGCTCCTCATGGTCGTCGTGGCCATGGTCTTCGTCGGCAATGTGAACCTGTCCAACGGAGCCAGGGCCTACCTCTGGCCGATCGTGCTCGTCGGCGCGGGCGTCGCTCTGGTCTGGCGGCAGGCGGACAACGCGCGCCGGGCCCGCTGGGTCGAGGTCGGCAGCCGCCGCCGCACGGTCACCCTGCTGCGGGCCGGCGCGGGCGTACTGCTGGTGACGGCCGGCGTGTCGGGCATCTTCGTCCTCCGGGGCTCCGGGGCCCACCTGGGATCGGTGCTCCAGGCGGCCCTCGCGGTCCTCGTCGGGGTCACGCTGCTCGCCGGTCCCTACCTCGTGCGCATGACGCAGGACCTCTCCGAGGAACGGCTGATGCGCATCCGTGCCCAGGAGCGCGCCGAGGTCGCCGCCCACGTCCACGACTCGGTGCTGCACACCCTCACCCTGATCCAGCGCAACGCCGACAGCCCGGGAGAGGTGCGTCGGCTCGCCCGCGCCCAGGAGCGCGACCTGCGCAACTGGCTCTACAAGCCCGAGGGCACCGGCAAGGACGAGGCCGACGAGCCCACCACCCTCGCCGACGCCGTGCGGCGCAACGCCGCGGAGGTGGAGGACAAGCACGGCGTCCCCATCGAAGTCGTCATCGTCGGCGACTGCCCGCTCGACGAGAAGATCGGCCCGCAGATGCAGGCCGCGCGCGAGGCGATGGTGAACGCGGCCAAGTACGGTGGCGAGGGGGGTGCCGTACAGGTCTACGCCGAAGTCGAGGGAAGGACGGTCTTCGTGTCCGTCCGGGACCGAGGCCCCGGCTTCGACCTCGACTCGATACCCGCCGACCGCATGGGTGTCAGAGAATCGATCATCGGCCGCATGGAACGCAACGGCGGCACGGCGCGGCTGCGCGCGGTGCCGGACGGCGGCACGGAGGTCGAGCTGGAGATGGAGAGGGCGGAGAACACGTCATGAGCGAGCCCACCGGGCCCACCGGGCCGACCGAGACGAACGGAACGGCCGGCCGGGCCGCTGAGTCCGCGCAGCCCACCGGCGGCGCCGGACGTCATGTGCGGGTCGTCCTCGTCGACGACCACCGCATGTTCCGCACGGGCGTCCAGGCCGAGATCGGACAGACCGAACAGACCGGCGTCGAGGTGGTCGGCGAGGCCGCGGACGTCGACCAGGCGGTCACGGTCATCACCGCGACCCGGCCCGAAGTCGTCCTCCTCGATGTGCACCTGCCCGGTGGCGGCGGCGTGGAAGTGCTCCGCCGCTGCGCCCCGTTGATGGGCGACACCGAGCAGCCGGTCCGTTTCCTCGCGCTGTCCGTCTCGGACGCGGCGGAGGACGTGATCGGCGTGATCAGGGGCGGCGCCCGCGGCTACGTGACCAAGACGATCACCGGGACCGACCTGGTCAACTCGGTCTTCCGGGTCCAGGAGGGCGACGCCGTCTTCTCCCCCCGCCTGGCCGGCTTCGTTCTCGACGCCTTCGCCTCGACCGACGCCCCGCCGGTCGACGAGGACCTCGACCGCCTCACCCAGCGCGAGCGCGAGGTGCTGCGGCTGATCGCCCGGGGATACGCGTACAAGGAGATCGCCAAGCAACTCTTCATCTCCGTGAAGACGGTCGAGTCCCACGTCTCGGCAGTCCTCAGGAAGCTCCAGCTCTCCAACCGCCACGAACTGACCCGCTGGGCGACGGCCCGCCGTCTGGTGTGACCATCTGCTGGGCGCGTACGCGATCACCCCATCAGGGTGGACCCGCCGGGAGGAGGGGCTGCACGCTGCTGTGTTTCCGTACGGCGAACGTACGGTCACTGCGCGATGAGCGGGAACTGTCCTTCGTCGTCCCACCGGACGAGGAGACTCCGTCTGTCACCTTGCCTCGCGCCGCCGCCCTCGCCCGCGAAGCCGTCCTCGCTGCCCGCGACCGTCGGCAACCGGCCGCATGCTGTCCGGAGTCGGTGCCACACCCGTAGGAACCGGCCTTCGGCCTGCCTGAAAGTGGCTCCCGATGCCGGCCGTCAGGCCACCCGGGCGGCTCCCGCGAAGGGCATCTCGGTGAGTGGGGCGATGCGGACCGTCGATCCGGAGTTCGGGGCGTGGATCATCTGCCCGTTGCCGATGTAGAGGCCGACGTGGGTGATGCCGGAGTAGAAGAAGACCAGGTCGCCGGGGCGGAGTTCGGACCGTGCGACACGGCGGCCGGCGCTGATCTGGGCGTAGGTCGTGCGGGGCAGGGACACGCCCGCCGAGCGGTACGCGGCCTGGACGAGGCCCGAGCAGTCGAAGGCGTGCGGGCCGGTGGCGCCCCAGACGTAGGGGCTGCCGAGCTTCTGGTAGGCGTAGGAGACGGCGTCGGCGGCTCGGGGGCCGGGTGCCTGGGAAGTGACCGAGTCCGGGGCGGAGTCGGGGGCGGCCGGGCCGGTGCGCTCCGTGCCGCCGTCGGTGCGTTGCGTGCGCTGCTCGGGTGTCAGCCGGGACAGCAGACGGCGTGCGGCGTCCAGTTTGCCGGCGACCGTCTTCTTGTGCCGCTTCAGCTCCGCCTGACGGGACATCAGTGAGGTGAGTTCGAGGCGGGCGGCACCGCGCAGTTGCTCGATCTCGCGGAGTTGCTCGCGTACGCGTCCCACGGCCGCGTTCTGGCGGCTGCCCGCCCGTTCGGCGAACGCGGCGCCGTCCAGGTAGCCGTCGGGGTCGTCGGAGAGGACGAGTTGCAGGGCGGGATCGAGACCGCCACTGCGGTACTGGGCCGCCGCGACCGACCCCAGCGCCGCCTGTGCGGAGTTGAGGCGGTCCTCCTCGCGGGCGGCCTCGTCCTGCAGGTCGTGCAGCCGCTGCCTGGCCGACTCCGCCTTCTCCTTCGCACCGTTGTACTTCTCGGTGGCGGCCTCCGCCTCCTGGAACAGCGTGTCGGCCTTGGCCTCGACCTGCCCCGGTGTCAGCTGGGGCTCGGCGTGCCCCGTCCCGTCGAATCCGGTCGCGGTGGCCGCGCCGGCGAGGGCGAGCGTGACGGCCCTGCGGGTCCTGCCGCCGCCCATCAGGAGCTGTCTGGGCTTGCGGTGTGCTGCCACGTGGACTCCACGTCCTTTCCCGACGACCGCCCGGTCCGTGTGGACGGGCGGCCGGAGGACTCGGCCGCCGCACCTTGCGGACGGTGGTGTCCGGCTGCCGCCCCTGGTCCGGGCGGCGGTGGGGAGCCGGTCACCTGCGGGAGGACGCTATTCCGGACCCTGACGGCCTAGTGACGGGTTGATCGGAAGTGACGTGAGCGGATCGTTGGGTGAGCGTTGAAGAGCGAAGGCGTGGGACGCGGCCGTCGCCTTCCGTCAGCGCGATGATCAAAGTGCCGAATGAGAGGCGGGACAGTGGTCCTGGGTGTTATGCGGCGTGCCGGACCAGGAGGCCGGAGGACCGGGGCGGTGTCGGGTGGCGAGCGGGGGCCTCGTTAGGCTCCGGCCTCATGGACGTACTCATCCACCTCTTCGTCGGCCTGCACATCATCGGCATCGCGTCGCTCCTCGGCGGCTTCCTCACCCAGATGAAGGCGATGGGCCGGGGCACCGCGCGCTTCGTCCCCGCGATGCTGCACGGTGCGCTGACGATGCTGGTCACCGGCGTGGTCCTGGTCGGGCTGAACCAGGCGCAGGACTATTCCGTCGACAACATAAAGATCGGCGTCAAGCTGGCCCTGCTGATCGTGATCCTCGGCCTGGTCTACGTGAAGCGGGACGACGAGAAGGTGGACAAGGGCCTGTTCGGGCTGGTCGGTCTGCTGACCACGGTGAACATCTTCATCGCCGTGCTCTGGACCTGAGGAGTTCCCGCACGGGTCCGGACGTGATCGCGGCCCGCGCCGAGGTCACCGCACCGACGGCGACCACCAGCCAGACGGCCACCGCGGCCCATAACAGCACACGCCCCGGGCCCTCGATCCACGGGAGGCCGACGGCGGCGGACGCGGACAGCGTCGCCGCCGCCGTCATGCCCAGAGGGAACACGGTCGCCCAGCGCCGCGTGTCGTACCGCGGCCGCGGCCGGACGGCCTCGCCGACCAGCAGCACGCCGTACCAGGCCAGATCGAGCACCAGCAGGCCTACGGTCATCACGCGCAGGACACCGAGCTCGTCGTCGTTCCACAGATACAGCCGGGCACTGTCGGCGGCGAGCAGCTCCGCCCCGGCGAGCGCCGAGATGGCGATCGCACCGCCCGCGACCCAGTGGTCCCCGGCCCCCTCGATCACCTGCCGCAGGTCGAAGCGGAACAGGGCGAGGGCGTAGAGCACCAACCCGAACCAGAACAGCACCAGTGCCACCCGCGCCAGCCAGGCCGCCGACTCGGCCGCGGCGAGCGTCGCGGCCAGGACGGTGAGCCCCTGCGTGGCCACGCAGCACAGGAACACCGATCCGGGCATGCGCGGGCGCCAGCCTCGTACGACCAGGACGAGCAGCGCCGGCCAGAGCACCGTGGCCAGCGCGAGCAGCGCCCCGGCGAGGGCGTCGTGGCCCAGCGCGGACACCCGTGTGCCGAGCACGGTCGTCGCGGCGACCGCGGTGAGCGCACCCGGAGTCTCCGCCTCCGTCACCCATCGCTCCCGTTCCCACAGCAGCCGCAGGGTGAACTCCGCCGCCAGGCCCAGCCAGGCGGCGCAGGCGAGCGCGAGGAGGATCAGCGAGAGGACCTCCCACCCCGCCAGATGCAGGGCCACCGACACGATGCCGGTCGCCATCACAGCAGCGCCGGCCGCCGGGGGACGCTGCGCCCACCAGGCGCGGAAGGGAGAGACGGGGAGGACGGGAGGGGCGGACATGGGCCGATGCTAGAAGAGCCCGCCGCGCCGGAAGGGTTCACCGCGCGGAGACCGGCCGGTCACCGCACGGGTGGCGTCAGCACATGGAGTACGGCACCGCACCGGGGTCGCATCACACCGCATCCACACCGCACCGGGCCGTATCCCGGCCGTGCCTGGCGCCCTCAGGCCGGGCGGACCACGCTGTGGATCGACGACTCGCCGTCGTAGAAGATCGACTCCTCGCGGACGTAGGTGCCGGGCTTCGGCGCGTGGATCATCATGCCGTTGCCGATGTAGATGCCCACATGAGTGATGTCGTCGTAGAAGAAGACGAGGTCACCGGGCTGGGCCTGGGACACCGGAACCGTGGTGCCGGCCTCGACCTGGTCGTAGGTGGTGCGGGGGAGGGAGACCCCGGCGGCCTTCCACGCGCCCTGGGTCAGGCCCGAGCAGTCGTAGGAGCCGGGACCGGTGGCGCCCCAGACGTAGGGCTTGCCGATCTGCGCGCGGGCGAAGGAGAGGGCCTTCTCGGCCTTGGTCGCGTACGAGGAGTCCGTCGAGGCCGACGGCGTGGTCGACGTCGAGCCGGAGGAATCGGAAGAAGTGCCGTAGGAGCCGCTCTCTTCTTCCCGCTGCTGTTGCCGCGCCCCCTCCTCGGCCTTCTGCTGCTCCGCCTGCTGCTGGGCGAGCTCGGCAGCCTCGCGGGCGGCCTCTTGCTGCTTCTTCTCCTCGGCCGCCGCGAGCCGCGCCTTCTCCTCGGCGGTCAGCTTCGACATCAGCTCACGCGCGGTGCCGAGCTTCTTCTGGACCGTGGCCTTGGCGGTCTTCAGATCGTCCTGCGACTCGGTGAGCATCGCGAGGCTCTCGGTGGCCTCCTTGCGCTTCTCCATGGTCTCGGACTGCTGGGTGACGTAGTCGTCGACCGCTACCTTCTGGCGGCCGGTCATCCGGTCCATCAGCTGGTTCTGGTCGAAGAAGTCCTGTGGGGATTCCGAGAGCAGGAAGGTCGCCGTGTCGGGGACGCCGGCACCGGTCCGGTACTGGGCGGCGGCGATGGAACCCAGTTCCTCCCGCGCCTCGTTGAGCGTCTGGGTGCGCTTGGCCACGTCGTCGAGGAGGGCGTCGACACGCTTGCGCTGCTTCGCGGTCTGCTCCTTGGCCGCGTTGTACTTCTCGGTCGCCGACTCCGCCTGGCGGTACAGGTCGCCGACCTTCTTCTCGACCTCTTCCAGGCTCGGCCGGTCGTCGTCCGAGGTGGCGGCGTCGGCCGTCTGGGAGAGGAGGGCGACGGAGGTGAGGGCCGCCGTGGCGAGAGCGGGGGTCCGTATGCCGGTCACGCGCGTACCCGGGGTGCGCGACTTGCGGTGCGACGCCAAGGGAGGCGACTCCTTCCAACGTTCCGCCGCGGGGGAGCGGCAGGGGCTCCCCGGCCGTCCTGGCCCCAGGGAGGTTCGGGAGGGATGTGGGCGGGTAGACCGGAAGGGCTGCCCTACGGCTGCTCCGGGGAGGGAGCGGGCCGGTTCATCCCGGGTTCCCGGTGGATCCCCGGCTCCGGCTGCCGCGGCGGCAGCGACGGACTCGGCGGAGGCCGCTCGCCCGGCGAGGTTCGCCGGTGGGGGTCGCACGGCCCGCCCGAACCGTAGCCAACCCATGCGCCTCGTGTGAAGGTTGATGGGTGATATGCCCGATACGTTTTCGTGACCTTCTTCGTCACGTCACCCAGGGTGAGGGTGTGGTCCTCGAGGGTGGATGCACGTCCGGTCACCGGACGCGGGACGGCGGCGGTCGCCGGAATACGGGGATGTTCTCGGGGTGGCCGAAGGTTGTCAGTGGGGCGCCCTAGACTCGGAGGGCGATGAGCAGCCTCTTTGACGACAGCTTCCTGGCGGACCTCCAGGCCCGGCGCGGCCCCGCGGAGGAGCCCCCGCCACCACCCGAGGACGATCATGTACCGGAGCAGGTTCCGGATGATCTGTTCGGCGGGAAGTTCGACGTGCCGCCGGACCGGGACACCCACTACCGCGACGGCGCCCCGCGCCCGGTGCTGGACCCCGCGGCCCTCCTGGAAGGGCTGAACGACAACCAGCGCGCCGCCGTCGCGCACTCGGGCTCCCCGTTGCTCATCGTGGCCGGCGCCGGCTCCGGAAAGACGCGCGTGCTCACGCACCGCATCGCTCACCTGCTCGCCGCGCGGAGCGTCCACCCGGGCCAGATCCTCGCGATCACCTTCACCAACAAGGCCGCCGGCGAGATGAGGGAGCGCGTCGAGCAGCTCGTCGGCCCGCGCGCGGGTGCGATGTGGGTGATGACGTTCCACAGTGCCTGTGTGCGCATCCTGCGCCGCGAGAGCAAGAAGCTCGGCTTCACGTCGTCGTTCTCCATCTACGACGCCGCCGACTCCAAGCGCCTGATGGCCCTGGTCTGCCGCGACCTGGACCTCGACCCGAAGCGCTTCCCGCCCAAGTCCTTCAGCGCCAAGATCAGCAATTTGAAGAACGAGCTGATCGACGAGGAGGACTTCGCCGCGCAGGCGGGCGACGGCTTCGAGAAGACCCTCGCCCAGGCCTACGCGCTCTACCAGTCGCGGCTGCGCGAGGCCAACGCCCTCGACTTCGACGACCTGATCATGACCACGGTCAACCTGCTCCGGACGTTCCCGGACGTAGCCGAGCACTACCGCCGTCGTTTCCGGCACGTCCTCGTGGACGAGTACCAGGACACCAACCACGCCCAGTACGCCCTCGTGCGCGAACTCGTCGGCATCGCCGAGCGCCCCGCGGGGCACCCCGACGGCGTACCGCCGAGCGCGGACGACCTGCCGCCCGCCGAACTGTGCGTGGTGGGCGACGCCGACCAGTCGATCTACGCCTTCCGCGGCGCGACCATCCGCAACATCCTCCAGTTCGAGGAGGACTACCCGGACGCGACGACGATCCTGTTGGAGCAGAACTACCGCTCCACGCAGACGATCCTGAGCGCCGCCAACGCCGTCATCGAGCGCAACGAGTCCCGCCGCCCCAAGAACCTGTGGACCAACGCGGGCAGCGGCGCGCAGATCACCGGATACGTCGCCGACACCGAGCACGACGAGGCCCAGTTCGTCTCCGACGAGATAGACCGTCTCACGGACGCGGGCGAGGCCAAGGCCGGTGACGTCGCCGTCTTCTACCGCACCAACGCCCAGTCCCGTGTCTTCGAAGAGGTCTTCATCCGGGTCGGTCTGCCCTACAAGGTCGTCGGCGGCGTCCGCTTCTACGAGCGCAAGGAGGTCCGGGACGTCCTGGCCTACCTGCGGGTGCTCGCCAACCCCGAGGACTCGGTGCCGCTGCGCCGTATCCTCAATGTCCCCAAGCGGGGCATCGGCGACCGTGCGGAGGCCATGATCGACGCCCTCTCCCAGCGGGAGAAGATCAGTTTCTCCCAGGCGCTGAAGCGCGTCGACGAGGCGTACGGCATGGCCGCGCGCTCCACGAACGCGGTCAAGCGGTTCAACACGCTGATGGAGGAACTCCGTACGATCGTCGAGTCCGGCGCGGGCCCGGCGACCGTCCTGGAGGCGGTCCTGGAACGTACGGGTTACCTCGCCGAGTTGCAGGCGTCCACCGACCCGCAGGACGAGACCCGGATCGAGAACCTCCAGGAACTCGCCGCCGTCGCCCTGGAGTTCGAGCAGGAACGCGGCGAGGGTGCAGTGGCATCAGGGGCTACCGCCCCGGGGAACACGCTGGCCGACTTCCTGGAGCAGGTCGCCCTGGTCGCCGACTCCGACCAGATCCCCGACGAGGACGAGGACGGCTCCGGCGTCATCACCCTGATGACCCTGCACACCGCCAAGGGCCTGGAGTTCCCGGTCGTCTTCCTGACCGGCATGGAGGACGGCGTCTTCCCGCACATGCGCGCCCTGGGACAGACCAAGGAACTGGAGGAGGAGCGGCGCCTGGCGTACGTCGGCATCACGCGCGCTCGTGAGCGGCTGTACCTCACCCGGTCCACGCTGCGCAGCGCCTGGGGACAGCCGTCGTACAACCCGCCTTCGCGTTTCCTGGAGGAGATCCCGGCCACCCATCTGGAGTGGAAGCGGACGGGAGCGACGGCGCCCGTGTCCTCCGGGCCGGTGTCCGGGATGGCGGCCTCGCTGTCGTCGTCCCGGTCCCGCTCGTCGGCGTCGGGTGCGTCCGGCTTCGCCACGCGCCGGGCCGCCGAGAAGCCGGTGGTGTCGCTGACGGTCGGGGACCGGGTTACGCACGACCAGTTCGGGCTCGGCACCGTCGTCGCGGTGAAGGGCACGGGTGGCAACGCCGAGGCGACGATCGACTTCGGGGACATCAAGCCGAAGCGGCTGCTGCTGCGGTACGCGCCGGTCGAGAAGCTGTAGGTCGAGAAGCTGTAACCGGGAGTCCGGCACATCCGGAGCCTTCGCTGCTGCTGAGCGGCGAGGGCTCGCGGGTGACGCACAGGGTGAGGCGGGGCACGGGCGGGGACGGGCGTCTGCCCGGGATCGGTCCGACGGTCGGCCTGCGACGCTCGGCCGATTCTGCTTCCGGGACGGGCAGCCCCCCGACCACGGCCGGTTCTACGACAGCCGGACGGTTCTACGACGGCCGGACGGTTCTACGACGGCCGGACGGTTCTACGACGGATCGAGGCCGTGGCTGCGGAACCACGCCAGGGGGTCGATCGCCGAACCGCCGGCCGGACGGACCTCGAAGTGGAGGTGCGGGCCGGTCGAGTTGCCCGAGTTGCCGGAGAACGCGATCGGCTGACCGGCCTTCACCGTGGTGCCGGAGGGGACCTGGTAGCTGGAGAGATGGCAGTACCAGGTCTCCGTGCCATCCATCGCCGTCACGATCATCATGTTGCCGTAGGCGCTGTTGTACTGGGTACGGACCGTGCCGTCGGTCGCGGCCATCACCGTCGCGCCGTACGAGACGGGGAAGTCGATACCGCTGTGCACGGACATCCAGTTGATACCGGACTGGCCGTAGTAGGCGCTGAGGCCGTGCTGCGCGACAGGGAGCGCGAACTTCGGGCGCAGCCGCTCCTGGCGGGCCGCCTCCTCGACCGCCGCCTTGCGATCGGCCGCCTGCTGTTCCTTCAGGTCGATGCGCTCCTGGGTACGGCTGGCCCGGTCGGCGAAGTCGTCCGCCCCGGCGGAAAGGATCTCGAGCTGGGTGTCGAGCTGGTTGTTGGCCACGGCGGGCTGTACCGGCTGCGGGTCCGCGGCGGTCGTCCTGGTCTCCTGGCCGCCGCCTTCCTCCGCGAGGTCGCCGACCGAGGCCGCCGCGATACCGGCGACACCCATGACGCACGCCGAGGGCACGGCCACCGTCAGCAGCGCGGAGCGCTTGGCGGGCGTACGGCGGCGGGAACGGGACCCGCCACGCGACGCCGTGCGCGGCGAGGGGACGGGGACCGGGGCCGGCTCCTCCTGCTCGTCGAGCAGAGGAGCCACCGCGGGCAGCTCACCGGTGTCACCCGAGGAGTCCTGATCGGGCCGGTACGGATCGTCGTGGACGTTCTCGTGGGAGCCCGGCTCGTGCGACTCCTGCTCGTAGGCGTTACGGCCCGATTCACCGGATTCCTGCGCGGGGGCCTGGGAATCGAAGGCAGAGGAACCAGGGGCCTGCGAATCGAGGGTCGGGGCGGTGGAGGTGGCGGACGCCTGCGGAGCGGGGTGCTGTTCGAACGTGGCCGTGGCCTGCTGGTCGAAAGGCACGGCCTGGTGTTCGTAGGGGTCCGCGTAGGCGTCGGGGACCGGTGCGGCCGCGCTGCCGTCGGAGTTCCACTGCGTGGCGTCGTAGGCGCCGGTGTCGAAGGTCTGGGTGCCCCAGTACCACTGCTGGGTCGGATCGGCGGCGCTCTGGGCCTGGTCGGGTCGGAGCCACGCACCGGAGTCCCACTGGCCGCTCGTGTCGGGTGCCGTGGCCTGCCGCGGCACCTCCGGTGCCTGCTGCTGCCCGGTGGTCCAGGCGGTCGCGTCGTAGCACCCGGTGTCGTAGCCGACCTGCTGCTGAGTCGCGTACGCGTCGTAGTGCGAGGTGTCGTGGCCTGCGGGGGACCACGTTCCGGTGGCATTTCCGGTGGCGTACGACCCCTGGTCGTGGCCGTTGCCGGGGAAGTCGGCGAAGAGGGGGTCGGCGGGGAAGGCCGTGGTGGCGGGGCCGCCGGTTTCCGATCCCGTGGGGGCGAAACCGCCTGCGTCGTAGCCGCCGTACATGGTGAAGTCGCCGTACTGGGCTTCCGGGGTGCCGTACGACGCGTAGTGCGCCGACGGGGGGTCGGAAGCCGGGGCCGGGGCCATGGTCCCCGACGGGTGACGGTCGTTCACCAACTTCTCTTTCGCCTCGACAACAGGGGCTGCCAGAGCAGTGCGGCGACTGTACCCGGCGGTATGCGGGCGCGACAATCTTTCGCAGGTTTCACGCGCGCAGGAAACGGGCATTCGGTTGTGTTTTGGCGGGGGGTAGGCGCGGTCTTGGCTTTGTGTTCGAAATTCGTTCGAGATTTGTTGGGGTTCACGTATTCAAGTAGGCAGGGCGGGGCTGTCGTTGTTCGGGTGGGCACGTGATGTCGCCGCGGTTGCCGAGGACGGATGGTCCGGGCGTGTCGGGCGGAAGCGAGGGTGGGGTCAGGTCACCGTCAGGCCGTCCGCGCGTGGCCGGTAGTGGGTTCCCCGGGGCGCGCCGTGTCCAGTGCCTGCCGTATGCCGGAGGCCACAGCGGGGTGCACGGGCAGGGCGAGGTGGCCGACGCCGCTCACTCGCACGTTCTGCGCGGTGAGGTCCGGGTGCTCGATGCGAGCCGCTTCCAGCGGGTCCATGATGTGGTCGAGGTCGCTCCAGAAGGCGACGAAGTGCGTGCGGCAGCCGGGCGCGGGACGGGCGAGCTCCTCGAGCAGCGGTGAACCGGGGCGCATCTGGCGCACGATCGGGTGCGCGTTGGCCAGCGGCGCGACGCGGGTGCCGGAATGGGGGGTGCCCAGCGTGACCAGGGTCCGTACGCGGCTGTCACCGCTCAGGCGCTGCACGTAGTACCGCCCGATCAGCCCTCCGAGGCTGTGCCCGACGACATCGACCCGGTTGCTGCCGGTGCGCTCGCACACTTCCTCGATGTGCCGGCCCAGCAGCTCGGCCGCGACGCGGATGTCGCACGTCAGCGGAGAGTAGTTGAGCGACTCGACCCGCTGCCGGCCGTGCTGGGCGAGGCTGCGGCGCAGCAGGAGGAACACCGAGCGGTTGTCGATGAATCCGTGCAGCAGCACGACCGGGGGGCGGGCCTCCGTCGGCAGCTTCGCGGTGCCGTCCGGTGCGGGGGGTTCGGGGATCGTGTCCCGCCGCTCCTGCGCCATGCCGACGGGATAGAGGAGGGCATGGCCCGCGAGGATCGCGAGTTCCAGGGCGGTGGCTTTCAGCAGGGCGGTGGAGAGGACCGCCGGCCGGTTCGGCGCCAGGCGCCGGCAGAGCGGCAGAAAGGGGAGTGCTGCCTCCGTGACCTTCATGGCCGACCTCCTGTCGGCACGCGGAAGAACGGCTCTGTCCCCCGTGTGCCCTCATGGGGCTCGCGACGAAAGCGGTCGACGTCGCGCGCGGCAGGCGCTTGGTGCGGCCGTGGTGTACGGCGGCCTCGTCGTGAAATCCCTTATGCGCATGTTCCCACTGATGCCCGTGTGGCGCATGGGCGCGAGGTCCGGATCCCGGGCCCCGCAACGGTGTGCGGTGAACGTGTCCCTCTGTGTGATTTCCCCCTCGGTCCGCACCGTGAAACCGCCGGTTGCGGGATGCTGGCGATGACGTGCGTTCACTTCCCCGGCCGGCGCGGACGAGGGTGCCCGTACCGCGGTGGCGCAGTCGGTGCCGTGGGCGGCGGAGTGTGCGGTACCCGCGAGGGGTATCGGACGACTGATGTGTGCGGTATATGTCGGTACGGATGGATCTAGTCGCTTCATGGAGGCAGTGATGGGTGTGGCAGCCGGTCCGATCCGCGTGGTGGTGGCCAAGCCAGGGCTCGACGGCCACGATCGCGGGGCCAAGGTGATCGCGCGCGCCCTGCGCGACGCCGGTATGGAAGTCATCTACACCGGGCTTCACCAGACCCCCGAGCAGGTCGTCGACACCGCGATCCAGGAGGACGCCGACGCGATCGGCCTGTCCATCCTCTCCGGTGCGCACAACACGCTCTTCGCGGCGGTGATCGACCTGCTCGAGGAGAGGGACGCGGCGGACATCCTGGTCTTCGGCGGCGGGATCATCCCCGAGGCGGACATCGCGCCGCTGAAGGAGAAGGGCGTGGCGGCGATCTTCACCCCGGGGGCGACGACCGCGTCGATCGTGGACTGGGTCCGCGCGACCGTACGGCATCCCGCGGAGGCGTAGGATCTGCCGTCCGGATCAGGCCGGGCTCGCAGGGTCTGGCGCCGCGCCTAGGCGCGTCGCTGTCGGCCCCGAGGCCTCGCCCCCGCCCTGTGGCGGGTGCGCGGTCCGGGTTCGGCGGATGGTGACGGGGGAGCGTGTCAGGGCTGGGCGGCCGGGTTCAGTTCCGCCAGCATCGCGGCGCGCAGGCGCAGGGTGGTGACCAGTCGCTGGAAGGCCTCCGACCAGTAGCCACCGGCACCCGGTGAGGCGTCCTCCGGCTCGTCCGGCACGGCCAGGAGCGCATCGAGGTGACTCGCCTCCAGGGGATCGAGGCAGCGCTCGGCCAGCCCCATGACCCCGCTGAAACTCCAGGGGTAACTCCCCGCGTCCCGTGCGATGTTGAGAGCGTCCACCACGGCACGCCCGAGCGGCGGTGCCCACGGCACCGCACACACGCCGAGCAGTTGGAACGCGTCCGGCAGCCCGTGTGTCTCGATGAACCCGGCCACCCACTCCGCCCGTTCGGCGGCAGCCAGAGTGCCGAGCAGCTTGGCGCGCTCGGCCAGGGACACCGCCCCCGGGCCGCCCGCCTCCGCGGCGGAGGGCTCGCCGAGCAGTGCCTGTGCCCACTCGGCGTCCCGTTGGCGCACCGCCGCGCGGCACCAGGCCGCGTGCAGCTCGCTTTGCCAGTCGTCCCCGACCGGCAGGGCCACGATCTGCTGCGGCGTACGCCCGCCGAGTCGGCGCGACCACGTACCCAGAGGCGCTGCCTCCACCAACTGCCCCAGCCACCAAGACCGTTCCCCCCGGCCCGCGGGAGCCTTGGCCACCACGCCGTCCCGCTCCATGCCCGCGTCGCACTCGTGCGGCGCCTCGACCGTGAGCATGGGAGCGTCCCGCATGTGGTCCACGGCCACGCATGCCCCGGCCCGGACCGCCATACGCTGCGCGAGGGCCGAGCCGGGCAGCGCCGAGAGCAACTCGGCGGCCGTCGCCCGTACATTGCGGCTGCGGTCGGCGAGCGACTGCTCCAGGAACGGCTCGTCGTCCGGGCCGAGGCGGGTGCGCAGCGAGTCGAGGAACATCAGCCGGTCCTCGGCCCGCTCCGTCGCCCAGGTCGTCGCGAGCAGTGCGCGTGCGACGGCGGGCTCGCGGGAGCGCAGTGAGGAGAGCAGGGTGACCCGCTCCGCGAAGAGACCCTCCTGCCAGAGCCGCAGGACTCGCTCCGTGGTCCCGGGCCCCGGCAGCGACGTGTCCCCACCCGGCGCCGAGCGCAGGGCGAACCGCCAGTCCGGGTTGAAACGGGCCAGCCACAGGCCCCGCGGCCCCGCGAGCCGCAGGGCCGCCGGCCGTAGATCCGTACGCCCCCGCGCGGCGTCGAGCAGCGCGGGCAGCGCCGGCGGGGGCGCCGCGAAACCGTGGGCGTTCGCTGCCGCGAGCCACTGGGGCAGCAGCTCCAGCAGATCCGGTGCCGCACCCCGGCGGCCACCGCCGGAGGCGCCGGAGCGGTCGGTGAGCAGCATCGTCAGCCGGCGGACGGCGGCGGGCGGCAGCTGGGGGCGCGGGTCCTCGGGCGCCGGCCGCGGACGCTCGGCCGCCCTGGCAGGGCGCAGCCCGGCCCGGCGCCGTACGGTCGCCGCGGCCGCTGCGTCCAGCAGGGCCGCCGGGGCGTTCGCACCGGAGGCGGAGCCCGCCGGAGTGCGGCGATCCGTCCCCAGCAGGGCGGTGGTGACGAGGTCCTCCCAGACGTCCGGGAGGGACGAGGCCGCCGAGGCCGCCGAGCTCGATCCGTCCGAGGTGTCCGTCGAGCCCGCGGTGTGCGAGGCCGGGCCGGAGGAAGCGGTGGCGTGCGGGCCGGACGGTGCCGCGGCGGTGACGGTCCTGTTCACGAGGTTCCTTTCCGGCGGACGTCAGCAAGGGGCCGAGGGGTCTCGCGCACCGGGTGTGCGGCGATGCCCGAGGAGCGGCCGGGGAGGGGCCTGGAGAGGCGGCTCAGCACAGCGGCACCACCTCTCCAGACCCCTCCGGCCAGGCCGACAGAGGGGTGAATCCCCGGTGGCCGCACTCGCCGAAGACCTTGACCGGAGCGCCGCCCGAGAGAGCGACGAGACGCCACAGGCCGGGACGGGAACGCGCGGCCGGGGTGAGCGGCAGGGCCGCGTCCTCGTCCGCGTCCGCGAGCTGCCAGGAGTCGCCGTCCGGGACCGGTATCACCCGGCCCAGGGTCACCGGCACCGAATCCAGCCAGGGATCGTCGCGCAGCGCGTCGCCGTACCGGGCGGTGGCCAGGGTCGTCGTCGTCCCGGGGGGCCGCTCGGCTGTGGGGGCGGGCGGCGCGAACCGCTCGCCCAGCGCCGCCCGCGCCTGCCCCGCGCCCGGATAGGCGGACAGCTCCGCGTCCAGGGCCAGCCCCACCGGCAGCGCCGGTTCGGGGGCACGCCCCGCGGCGCCGTAGGAGAGGAGCAGCGAGGTGCGCCGCGACTGTGTGCCGTACAGCCAGATCCGGCGGGTCGTCAGACGCGCGTCCGCCGTGTCGTACTGGGCGAGGACCAGCCAGCGGTCACGCACCGGCGGACCGTCCGCCGAGGCCTGCAGGCCGATGCGGGAGCGGACCGTCGCGGCCAGGCCCTCCGGCAGCCGCTCGCGACGCAGCCAGCCCTGATCGAGGAGGTGGAGCAGCGCGCACTCCTCCAGCAGCCGGGCCGGCCAGCCCGGACCCGTGCCCGGAACCGCCCCCAACTCGCGCACCCTGGCGGCCAGTCCCTGCGCTTGAGCGTCGACCATCCGGGCCGCCGTCTCCTCCCACAGGCCGTACCCGGACTGCTCCGCCATGGCCAGCCCGCCGCGGAGCAGGTCCGCCAGCCGCTGCTCCAGCTCCGACGCACCCGCCGTGACCCGCTCGGCGCGCCGCTCCGCCCTGCGCCGGGCCGCCTCCGGATCGGCGGGCCCGGACGAGGAACCCGGCGGGGAGGCCGTGGCCTTCTTCCGCTCTGCGCGCCCGCGCCTGCCCTCGATCCACTGACCGGCCCACTCCGGCACCTCCGCCTGCGGCACCGCCCCTTCGTCGCCCGCCCAGAGCAGCAGCAGACCGAGCGCGTGTTTGCACGGGAACTTACGACTCGGGCAACTGCACTTGTACGCGGGCCCGGAGACGTCCGCGAGGTCGACCACCGTCCGGTACGGCTTGCTGCCGCTGCCCTTGCACAGCCCCCACAACGCCCCCTCGCCCGAACTGCCGGCCTCGGACCACGGACCGGCTGCGCCGAGTCTGCTTCCCGCCTTGCGCGACGCGGTGTCGGGCGCCAAGGCCAGCACCTGGTCCGCGGTCCGGCGCACCCCCTGCAAAGTCATGCCATCGAAGGTAGATCCCACCACTGACAATCGGCCCAGCGATTGCGTTTGCCCAGGTCACAGCGATTGTCAGTGATGTGGTGCAGGGTGGTCACCAGATCCGAACCAGCTGAGCTGGAGGGGGACTCCGCCATGACTGTCTCCGTTGAACCGACATCCGTCGACCCGCGTCGGCACGGCTCCGTGCCCGCGGCCGAGGTCCTGCGGGCGCATGCCGAGGACGCCTTCGCCGCCGAACTCGCCGCACTGGCCGCGCAGGACGACCGTCCGCGGCCCGCCCGGTGGAAGCTGTCCCCGTGGGCCGTCGCGACCTACCTGCTCGGCGGCACGCTGGCGGACGGCACCATGATCACACCCAAGTACGTGGGCCCGCGCCGCATCGTCGAGGTCGCCGTCACCACCCTGGCCACCGATCGCGCGCTGCTCCTGCTCGGGGTCCCCGGCACCGCGAAGACCTGGGTGTCCGAACACCTCGCCGCCGCGGTCAGCGGCGACTCCACTCTGTTGGTCCAGGGCACCGCCGGCACCCCGGAGGAGGCCATCCGCTACGGCTGGAACTACGCCCGGCTGCTCGCCCACGGGCCCAGCCGCGACGCCCTCGTGCCCAGCCCCGTCATGCGCGCGATGGCGGACGGGATGACGGTCCGCGTCGAGGAACTGACCCGTATCCCGGCCGATGTCCAGGACACGCTCATCACGATCCTGTCGGAGAAGACACTGCCGATTCCCGAACTGGGCCAGGAGGTGCAGGCGGTCCGCGGCTTCAACCTGATCGCCACCGCCAACGACCGCGACCGCGGGGTCAACGACCTGTCCAGCGCCCTGCGCCGCCGTTTCAACACCGTGGTGCTGCCGCTGCCGGAGACTCCCGAGGCGGAGGTCGACATCGTCTCTCGCCGCGTGGACCAGATCGGCCGCTCCCTCGACCTGCCGGCCGCGCCCGACGGCATCGACGAGATCCGCCGGGTCGTCACCGTCTTCCGCGAGCTGCGCGACGGGGTCACCACTGACGGCCGGACGAAGCTGAAGTCGCCCAGTGGCACGCTGTCGACCGCCGAGGCGATCTCCGTCGTCACCAACGGGCTGGCGCTGGCAGCCCACTTCGGCGACGGCGTGCTGCGGGCCGGGGACGTCGCGGCAGGCATTCACGGCGCGGTCGTCCGCGACCCGGCGGCGGACCGCGTCATCTGGCAGGAGTACCTGGAGACCGTCGTCCGCGAGCGCGACGGCTGGACGGACTTCTACCGGGCCTGCCGGGAGGCCGGCGCGTGAACGGCGGGGGAGGGACACGTCGGGAGCCGGCGTGCCCGCCCGGCGAGGCTTCGAGGGGGGCGGGGACGGCATGGGCGCCATGAGCGACGTGGACCGGCCCGGCGGCCGGGGAGCGGGGCCGCTGCTGCTCGGTGTGCGGCACCACGGGCCGGGGTCGGCGCGGGCGGTGCGGGCCGCATTGGAGGAGACCAGGCCGGAGGTCGTCCTGATCGAGGGCCCGCCCGAGGCGGATGATCTGATTCCACTTGCCGCGGACGAGGACATGCGTCCGCCGGTTGCCCTGCTCGCCCATGCCGTGGACGAGCCCGGCCGCTCGGCGTTCTGGCCGCTCGCCGAGTTCTCCCCCGAGTGGGTCGCGATCCGCTGGGCGCTCGAGCACGGCGTCCCGGCCCGCTTCATCGACCTGCCGGCCACCCACAGCCTGGCCTGGGGCAGGGACGAGGAGGCGGGCGGGGCGGACAAGGAAGGCACGGCAGGCGAGGGAGACGCCGGGGAGCGGGCGACCGGTGCCGGGTCGGGCGGCGGGGCGGGGATCGATCCGCTCGGGGTGCTGGCCGAGGCCGCCGGGTACGACGACGCCGAGCGGTGGTGGGAGGACGTCGTCGAGCACCGGGGCGTGGGCGGGACGGGCGACGCGCTCGCACCGTTCACTGCCCTGGAGGAGGCCATGACGGCGCTGCGGGAGGAATACGGGGGCGAGGGACACGACCGGGACCCGGATTCCGCCTCGGGTTCTCCCATGGCGCCGAGGCAGGACCTTGTGCGCGAGGCGTACATGCGGCTCCGGATCCGGGCGGCGCAGCGCGAGTTCGGGGGCGGTGTGGCCGTCGTCTGCGGTGCCTGGCATGTGCCCGCGTTGCGGCGGAGGGCCACCGTCGCCGCCGACCGGGCACTGCTGAAAGGGCTGCCGAAGGTCAGGGCGGACATGACCTGGGTGCCGTGGACGAACCGCAGGCTGTCCCGCTCCAGCGGATACGGCGCGGGCATCGACTCGCCCGGCTGGTACGGCCATCTGTTCGGCGCGGTGGACCGGCCCGTCGAGCGGTGGATGACCAAGGTGGCGGGGCTGCTGCGGGCCGAGGACCGGATCGTGTCCTCCGCCCATGTCATCGAGGCGGTACGGCTGGCGTACACGCTCGCCGCGATGCGCGGCCGGCCCCTGCCCGGACTGGGCGAGACGACCGACGCGGTACGGGCGGTGATGTGCGAGGGCTCCGACGTGCCGCCGGCGCTGGTGCACGACCGGCTGATCGTCGGTGACGTGCTCGGGGAGGTGCCGGCGGCGGCCCCCGCGGTGCCCCTCCAGCGGGACCTCACGCGGACCCGGCGCAGACTGCGGCTGAAGCCCGAGGCCGCGGAGCGCGAGCTGGAACTCGACCTGCGCAAGGAGACCGACGGGGAGCGCAGCGCACTGCTGCACCGGCTGCGGCTGCTCGCCGTGGACTGGGGGGAGCCGACGGCCTCGTACGGGAGCACGGGCACCTTCCGGGAGACCTGGCGGCTGCGCTGGGAACCGGAACTGTCCGTGCGGGTCGCCGAGGCCGGGATATGGGGGACGACCGTACGCGCCGCCGCGACCGCCAAGGCCGAGGCGGACGCCGTCGCAGCGCAGGGCCTGGCCGATGTCACCGGGCTCGCCGAACGCTGCCTCCTGGCCGGACTGCCCGACGCTCTGCCGACGGTGATGCGGATACTCGCCGACCGCGCGGCCCTCGACTCGGACGTCGGCCATCTTGCCCAGGCCCTGCCGGCCCTGGTCCGCTCGCTGCGCTACGGCGATGTGCGCGGCACCGGCACCGCGGCGCTCGCGGAGGTCGCCGCCGGGCTGGCGGAGCGGATCCTGGTCGGCCTGCCACCGGCGTGTGCCGGGCTGGACGCGGACGCCGCCGACGAGATGCGGCGCCATCTCGACGCGGTGCACCGGGCGGTCGGTCTCCTCGGCGACGCGCCCGCACCGGGCCACGGGGATCTGCGTGTCCGCTGGGCGTCGGTGCTGCGCACGCTGGCGACGCGGGACACAGTGCCCGGGGTGATACGGGGGCGGTCCGTTCGCCTGCTGCTGGACGACGGGGAGCTGGCGCAGAACGAGGCGGCCCGGCAGCTGGGGCTGGTGCTGGCATCGCCGGGCACGGCACCGGCGGACGCGGCGGCGTGGATCGAGGGTTTCGTCGGCGGAGGCTCGGGCGGCGGCCTGCTCCTCGTCCACGACGAGCGGCTCCTCGGACTGGTCGACGCGTGGCTGACGGGTGTGCCGGCGGAGGCGTTCACGGACGTACTGCCGCTGCTGCGGCGGACGTTCTCGGCGTACGAGTCCGGGGTTCGGCGCACGCTGGGTGAGCTGGTCCGGCGCGGACCGGGGGCGCCGAGCGGCTCGGCGGCCACCGGTTTCAGGGCCCCCGGGTTCGCGTCCGGCCTCGACTCCGGTCGCGCGGACGCGGTCCTGCCCGTGGTGCGGCTGCTGCTCGGCCTGGACGAGGACACCCGGGGCGGTGAAGGCGGCGGGGACGCGCTCGCCGGCCTGGCCGGGGCGGCGCGATGACCGACGTACGGCAGCAAGGCGCACCGCCGCAGGGCCCACGCGCAGAGGACGTACGCGCACAGGACGAAGACCCCGGCACGAAGGACGACGGCGCGAAGGATCACAGGACGAAGGAGGGACACATGCCGACTGCGGTGACGGACGTGGAGCAGGAGCGGCTGCGGCGGTGGCGGCTGGCGCTGGGCGGGGGCGCGGCGGACGGCACCGGATGCAGTCTGTCCGGGCAGGACGCCGCCATGGACGGAGCGCTCACCGCGCTCTACGGGAAGGAGGACGGGTCGCGGAAGGGAAGCAAGCCGCAGGCAGGGCAGGAGCGTTCGGCGGGGCTGGGGGCGTCCGCGCCGTCGGTGGCGCGCTGGCTCGGGGACATTCGGACCTACTTCCCGTCCTCCGTCGTCCAGATCATGCAGCGCGACGCCATCGACCGGCTGGGGCTCGCCACCCTCCTCCTGGAACCGGAGATGCTGGAGGCGGTCGAGGCCGACGTCCACCTCGTGGGCACCCTGATGTCGCTCAACAAGGCGATGCCGGAGACGACGAAGGAGACCGCACGGGCTGTCGTCCGCAAGATCGTCGACGAACTGGAGAAACGGCTCGCCACCCGCACCCGGGCCACCCTCACCGGTGCCCTCGACCGGAGCGCCCGCGTCAACCGGCCCCGCCACCACGACATCGACTGGAACCGCACCATCGCGGCCAACCTCAAGCACTACCTCCCCGAGTACCGGACAGTCGTGCCCGAGCGGCTCATCGGCTACGGGCGTGCCGCACGGTCGGTGAAGAAGGAGGTCGTCCTCTGCATCGACCAGTCCGGGTCGATGGCGGCCTCCGTCGTCTACGCGTCGGTGTTCGGGACGGTCCTCGCGTCCATGCGGTCGATCGACACGCGGCTCGTCGTGTTCGACACGGCTGTCGTCGACCTCACGGACCAGCTCGACGACCCCGTCGACGTGATCTTCGGGACCCAACTCGGCGGCGGTACGGACATCAACCGGGCGCTGGCGTACTGCCAGTCGCAGATCACCCGGCCGGTGGAGACGGTGGTCGTACTCGTCAGCGACCTCTACGAAGGGGGCATCCGCGACGAGATGCTCAAACGGGTCGCGGCGATGAAGGCGTCCGGGGTGCAGTTCGTGACACTGCTGGCGCTGTCCGACGAGGGGGCGCCGGCCTACGACCGGGAGCACGCGGCCGCACTTGCCGCACTGGGCGCGCCGGCGTTCGCCTGTACGCCCGACCTGTTCCCGGAGGTGATGGCCGCGGCGATCGAGAAACGGCCGCTGCCGGTACCGGACCCGGTGTGAGGGGGGCGTGAGAAACGGGGAGGGAGGGGGAGGCGGCGCGGCGCACCCCGCGCCGCGAACCGACCCCCGCTTTCCGCGCCCCCGGCGGGAACCCGGACGGCGCGAGGGGGCAACCGCACCGCCGCCGACCACGGCACCCCGCGTCACAGGGATGCCCGAGCTGCCACTGTGGGGCACCGACCTTGCCTCCTGCTCGGCCCCGGCGCCACCCCACAGGCCGATGAAACCGAGACGCGGTCCCGGTACCGGGGCCGGGACGTCCCCGCCGCCCTCGCCCGGGCAGGCCCGCAACGGCCGGCCGCGCCCCCTCGGCCGGCCATGTCCGTCCGGGACCCCTCACGGTGTCGGGGGCCCGCCGGCCGGGTCGACCCGACCCCCTCTGCGTGCGGTCACCCGAGCCCTGACCCCTCCCGGTCCGGTCACCGATGCCTGAGCCACTCGGGCCCGGTCCACCCCAGCCCTCTCGCAGCCGGATTCCGCCCGCGCCGTCCGTACGTCCTGCATGCCCTGTACGGCACGTACGGCATGTACGGCATGTACGGCAAGAACACCGGGTCGTCCCGTGCGCGCCGTTCCGCGCCCCTCGTGTCGCACGCCGTGTGGCGCGCTCCGCCTGTGCGTACGAAATCTGACTCGCGAGTAATGAAGGTTCCAGGGGGCCTCCGGACGGGGGTGGCCGAACGCCATCGGCTTGTCCGGCCGCAAACCCGGGGATGGGGTGAGGAGGAACATCCCCGCCTCTTTGGGTGAGCGGAGGGCCTCGCCGGGGTAGCCCCGGCCCGGTGAGGCCGCTCACAGATGGCACTCTGTGTCACCAATCCGGGCATCATGTGACAGGTATCACCGCTCAGGTGTGACCCCGGGATTTCGAGAGGCCTCGCTACCGGCTATAGCCTGCGAGGTGGACATGCCGCGCGCTCGGTCACCGTGTGCGCTTCCCTTGTGACACAGCGGACGTCGTCACGTTGCCCTTCGCGGCACGCCCACGCATCAACGAACCGCGAGATCACTGATAGGGACGGAAGCGCGTGGACCTGTTCGAGTACCAGGCGAGGGACCTCTTCGCCAAGCACGATGTACCGGTGCTGGCCGGTGAAGTCATCGACACGCCTGAGGCGGCGCGCGAGATCACCGAGCGTCTCGGCGGCAAGTCCGTCGTCAAGGCGCAGGTGAAGGTCGGTGGCCGCGGCAAGGCCGGTGGCGTGAAGCTGGCAGCAACCCCGGACGAGGCCGTCGCTCGCGCGACGGACATTCTCGGCATGGACATCAAGGGCCACACGGTCCACAAGGTGATGATCGCCGAGACCGCTCCGGAGATCGTCGAGGAGTACTACGTCTCCTTCCTCCTCGACCGTGCCAACCGCACCTTCCTCTCCATCGCGTCCGTCGAGGGCGGCATGGAGATCGAGGAGGTGGCGGCCACCCGTCCGGAGGCGGTCGCCAAGACGCCGATCGACGCCAACGAGGGCGTGACCCCCGAGAAGGCGCGCGAGATCGTCGAGGCCGCGAAGTTCCCGGCCGAGGTGGCCGACAAGGTCGCCAACGTCCTCGTCACGCTGTGGAAGACCTTCATCGCCGAGGACGCGCTCCTCGTCGAGGTCAACCCGCTGGCCAAGGTCGTCTCCGGTGACGTCCTCGCCCTCGACGGCAAGGTGACCCTCGACGACAACGCCGAGTTCCGTCACCCCGACTTCGAGGCGCTTCACGACAAGGCCGCGGCCAACCCGCTGGAGGCTGCCGCCAAGGAGAAGAACCTCAACTACGTCAAGCTCGACGGCGAGGTCGGCATCATCGGCAACGGCGCGGGGCTCGTGATGAGCACCCTGGACGTCGTCGCCTACGCCGGTGAGGCGCACGGCGGCGTGAAGCCCGCCAACTTCCTCGACATCGGCGGTGGCGCCTCCGCCGCCGTCATGGCGAACGGCCTGGAGATCATTCTCGGCGACCCGGACGTCAAGTCCGTGTTCGTCAACGTCTTCGGTGGCATCACCGCCTGCGACGAGGTCGCCAACGGCATCGTGCAGGCGCTGCAGCTGCTCGCGGACAGGGGCGAGGAAGTCACCAAGCCGCTGGTCGTGCGTCTGGACGGCAACAACGCCGAACTGGGTCGCAGGATCCTCTCCGACGCCAACCACCCGCTCGTGCAGCGCGTGGACACCATGGACGGCGCGGCCGACAAGGCCGCCGAGCTCGCGGCTGCGAAGTAAGGGACGAGGGACTAAACAGCCATGGCTATTTTCCTCAACAAGGATTCCAAGGTCATCGTCCAGGGCATGACCGGTGCCACGGGCATGAAGCACACCAGGCTCATGCTGGCCGACGGCACGAACGTCGTCGGCGGTGTGAACCCGCGCAAGGCGGGCACCTCCGTCGACATCGACGGCAACGAGATCCCGGTCTTCGGTACGGTCGCCGAGGCGATCGAGAAGACGGGCGCGAACGTATCCGTCCTCTTCGTACCGCCGGCGTTCGCGAAGGCCGCCGTCGTCGAGGCCATCGACGCCGAGATCCCGCTCGCGGTCGTCATCACCGAGGGCATCGCGGTCCACGACTCGGCCGCGTTCTACGCGTACGCCGTGTCGCAGGGCAACAAGACCCGGATCATCGGCCCGAACTGCCCCGGTCTGATCAGCCCGGGCCAGTCGAACGCCGGCATCATCCCGGGCGACATCACCAAGCCGGGCCGCATCGGCCTGGTCTCGAAGTCCGGCACGCTGACGTACCAGATGATGTACGAGCTGCGTGACATCGGCTTCTCCTCGGCCGTAGGCATCGGTGGCGACCCGGTCATCGGCACGACCCACATCGACGCGCTGGCCGCGTTCGAGGCCGACCCCGACACCGACCTGATCGTGATGATCGGCGAGATCGGCGGCGACGCCGAGGAGCGGGCGGCGGCGTACATCAAGGAGAACGTGAAGAAGCCGGTCGTCGGCTACGTCGCGGGCTTCACCGCGCCCGAGGGCAAGACCATGGGCCACGCCGGCGCCATCGTCTCCGGTTCGTCCGGTACCGCCCAGGCGAAGCAGGAGGCCCTCGAGGCCGCGGGCGTCAAGGTCGGCAAGACGCCGACCGAGACGGCCAAGCTGGCGCGCGAGATCCTCGCGGGCTGATCGGCCGCGGAACAACGGATGGGCCCGTTCCCCCTGGGGGAACGGGCCCATCCGTTGTTCCGGACGCGGAACCTGAACCTGAACCGGGTCCAGGCCCGAGGCCGTCACCATGACTGCGGTGCCAGCCGCTCCGGGCCGTGCAGCAGTTCCTCGCGGAGCTTGGTGCGCAGCTTCCGCTCCTTGTCCGAGAGGGGTCCCGGCGCCACGCCCGCCGGCACCCCCTGGACTGTCTCGCCGAGCGGCACCGGCGGGTCGTAGCGGGTGGGAGCCGTGCGCAGGGTGAACGCGGTGGCGCCGATCAGGGTGAGCGTGAAGGCGATGGCGGCCCGGGTCCAGAAGCGGGCCCTGCGCTCGCTGCCCTCGCGCACCTCCGGCGGTCCGGCCGACCGGAGGTGCGCGGTGGAGGCCAGTTCGGTCAGCCGTTGGTGCAGTACGAGCGGATCCGACAGTTCCGGCAGCCGGGCCGCGAGGATCTCGTGGGCGTGCAGCAGGCGGCCCGCGGTCGCGGGCGTGCTCGCCTCCGTCTCCGCCGCGGTCTCCGGCAGGTCGAGGCCGACACCGTCGTAGAGCACGACCGTGCGGCGGTACGGCGGCGGCAGGTGCAGCAGGACGTCCAGCAGCGCGCGGTCGGAGGGCTGCGAGGGCGGTGGTCCCGGGCGCCGGTGGCGGGGCCGGAACCGGTGCCACGGGGCGAGTGCCCACTCGTACGCCGCCGCGCGCACCCAGCCGGCCGGGTCGCGGTCGCGGGCCACCTCGGGCCAGCGGTCCCAGGCCAGTTGGAAGGCCCGCTCGACTGATTCGCGCGCCAGGTGGCGACGGCCGGACAGTAGATACGCCTGTCGTACGAGCGCCGGGGCGCAGAGGGCATACAGGGCATCGAATGCCTGAGCGGGCGTCAGGGGGGTGGGATCGGCCGCCTCCTCCTGAACGGACCGGCCGGACCGGGCGGACCGGGCGGGCGGCCGCAGGAGGCCCCGTCCGGCAGAGCGCGCGGGAGGCTTGATCGAACGCGCCGAGCACTTGGCCGACTTGATGAGTTCGGAGGCTTCGGAGGCCTCGGTGTGTTCGGAGGGCTCCGGGGATCCCTGCTGCCCGGTGGGCTCGGGTTTCGTCGAAGTGGTGGTGGTCAGCAGCTTCGCGTACGCCTCCCCCTTCCGGCCGCGCGGTGCGGTGCGGCCGGACTCCCACGCATGTACCTTCTCGCGGCTGACGCCGACCCGCCGGGCGAGCTGAGCCAGGGTCAGCGAGTGGGACTCACGAAGGCGTCGGCGTTCCTCGGGCGGGGGGAGGGGGGCGGCAGGGCTCCGGGTCACAGGACACCCCTTAGTGCGAAAAAGTACATAACTATATATTGAGCGACACAGCGGTACTTCTCCTGTTACGCGGGGAAAGCGCGTGTCGTTGGGAGCATGGCGGGTGTGATCCAGACGACCGCTCGCCGAATGAGGCCGACCCTTCTGCTCACCCGGATGCGCGACCGCTCGCCAGGGCTGGGCTCCGCCCTTCTCGGCGGCGCCCTCGCGGCGGGGCTCGGGCTCGCCGCGTTCGCCATGCTCGTGATGCTGCTGTGGATCAGCTCGCCGTACCCGGACAGCGGTCCCGACGGCGCGCTGAACACCGCGGCGGCGCTGTGGCTGCTGGCGCACGGTGCCGAACTGGTCCGCACCGACACGCTCTCCGGCGTGCCGGCCCCACTCGGCGTCCCGCCGTTGCTGCTGCTCGCGCTCCCGGTGTGGCTGCTGCACCGGGCGGCCCGCGACGCCACCGACGGGGGTGCGTCGGACTCGTCGGATGCGTCGGACGACGCCCCGCTCGTCGACGGCCCGACGGCCTGGGCGGGCGTCGTCCTCGGCTACCTGGCCGTCAGCACGCCCGCCGTGTTCTACGCCGCTGGCGGTGAGCTGCGGCCGGTGTGGGCGTCGGTCGGCGTGTGCGTGCCGCTGGTCGCGGTGGTGGCCGCGGGCGTGGGGGTGTGGCGGGCGTACGGCTGCCCGCGAGGGCCACTGGAACGGGCCGTGGGTGCGCTGCTGCCGAGGGGCGTACGCCATCTGCTCCTCGGCCCGGACGGACGCCGCGGCGTCGCGACGCGCGCGGCGGCGGCCGGGGCGGCGGTGCTCGTCGGCGGCGGGGCGCTGCTGCTGACGATGTCACTGCTGTGGCACGGCGGCGAGACCCAGGTGGCCTTCCTGCGGCTGACGGAGGGGTGGTCGGGGCGGGTCGCGGTGCTGCTGCTCGGCGTCACCCTGCTGCCGAACGCGGCGGTGTGGGCGGCGTCGTACGCCCTGGGCCCCGGGTTCCTCCTCGGCGTTGGCCATGCCGTGACACCGCTCTCCGCCTCACCGGCCCCACTGCTGCCCGCGTTCCCGCTCCTTGCGGCGGTGCCCGACGCGGGGGCGGGGACGCCGGTGAACTGGGCGGCCGGGACGGTGCCGTTGGCAGCCGGGGCGGTGGCGGGATGGTACGTCGCGAAGGGCGCCACGACGGCCGGGCACCCGGTGGAGCCCGGAGGCGAGCGGTCGGGACAGGGGCCGGACGCGGTCTGGTCACCGGGCCGGACGGCCGGTGTCGCCGGAGTGGCGGCGGCGCTGTGTGCGGCCCTGCTGGCGATGCTCGCCGCGTTGGCGGGCGGGCCGATGGGGGTTGCCGCGCTCTCCCGGTTCGGACCGGTGTGGTGGCGGACGGGGGGCGCGACGCTGGTGTGGATCGGGCTGGTGGCCACGGTGACGGCCCTGGCGGTACGGGCCTGGCGGTGTCGCACACCCCGGAGCGAACGGGCGGAGCGGGCACCGGCGGGCGCGGACGAGGGGCTGTGGACAGGGGTGCGGGTGGGCGCGTGGGCACGGATCCCGAAGATCGGCAGCCTGCGCCGGGGGTCGCCGGAGGGCGACACCGGCGCGACGGCGGGCGGCCGACGGCTCCGGGGCGCCGCCGGCCCCTACGACCTCCTTCCGGCGGACCCCGTCCCCGACCGTGACCCCCTCATCAGCCGTGGCCCCCTCAGCCGTGCCCTCCCTGAGAGTGCTCTCCCCACCGCTCCCGAAACCCCGAAGCCGCCCCCCGCCCAGTAGGGCGGGGGGCGGCTTCGGGAAGCGGGGGCGGCGGCCGGTCGGCCGTCATTCGGCCGTCATTCGGCCGTCCCGAGCAGGTTCCGGAGCTCGTCCGGCAGGAGGTTGTTGCAGGACTCCTTGGACTGCTGAGTGAGGGCGTCACTCGTGCATGTGTAGTAATCCTGGTAGACGACCTTCGCCGTGAAGCTGACGGCGACCAGGATGAGAGCCAGGGAGGCCGTGACCAACCCGCTCACCGCGGCCGTGGTCTGCGGGCGGCCCGTCTGCTCGGGCGGCGCCGGGGCGTCGGGGTCGGAGGCCGCGCGGGGCTTGGCCCGTAGGGCGCTGACGGCCCAGTACACGGCGAGCGCACCCAGCAGCAGCGCGACGTACGGCCAGCCGAACAGGGCGAAGAAGAAGGCCCACATACCGGACAGCAGGGAGTAACGCGCCCGGCGCTGGGCCGGATCCGTGGGATCCCAGCGTGGACCGGGGCGTTGAGGGCCGCCGGCTCCACCGCCCTGGCCCTCCGGACCGCGCGGGCGCTCGCCGAAGCCACCGGAGGAACGGCCGGGCTGCCGGTCGCTCCACCGCCCGCCCCAGTGGGAGCGGCTGCCGTTGTCTCCCCGGTCGTCGTCACCGCCCTCGTCGCCGGAAGGGTGCCGGGGCTGCCAGGGCTGGTCGGGAGACCCCTCTGGTGGCGGCGCGAACGGATTGTTCTCCTCGGAGCCACGGTGCCTGTCGCTGCCCTCGCCCTGGGGCGTCTCGGGCGGCGAGGAGGGGCGCTCCCGCAGCAGCACGGCGCCACGCTCCCCTCCCTGCACCGACGGCTGGGGGAACGTGAGGAATCGCAGGCTGCGGTCCGGCATCAAGTGAGCGTCTTCCCCTTAATCAAGTCAATCAAGTTACGACTGTGACGACTAATGCTCGATTACTGCTTCTACGGCTACTGCTCGACGGGCTGGACATGCACGGCTGAGCCGGAGCATTCCCGTCCGCTTCTAGGTCTCGGCACCTTGTCCTGTGAACGCCCGGTGCGCAGGTGGCGTTCCCGGGTGACCGGACGTTCCCGGGCGTTCCCGAACCGGCTCTTCCCAGACGCTACCTTCCGGCCACGCCCCCGTCCCGTGGGGGCCGCTCCCTGTGCCGGTATCGTTGCTGGCGGTCGGCCGCTTCGTAGGCTTCCCCGTATCCGAGGGTGCGAAGCGTTCGTATGAATGTACAAAGTGCTGGTCTCCGGCCGCACCAGCGCTCCCCGAGAAAGGGCCCCACCGTGGCCGCCAAGCCCGTGGCCGAGCGCGCCAGGCGTCTCGTCGTACTGGTCTCCGGATCCGGCACCAACCTTCAGGCACTCCTCGACGAGATCGGCGCCGTCGGCGCCGAGGCGTACGGAGCCGAGGTCGTGGCCGTCGGCGCCGACCGCGGGGGCATCGAGGGGGTCGCCCGCGCCGAGCGCGCCGGGCTGCCGACCTTCGTGTGCCGGGTCGGGGACTTCGCCACCCGCCAGGAGTGGGACGCGGCGCTCGCCGAGGCCGTTGCCGCCCATGAGCCCGACCTTGTGGTCTCCGCCGGGTTCATGAAGATCGTGGGCAAGGAGTTCCTCGCGCGCTTCGGCGGGCGGTTCGTCAACACCCACCCTGCCCTGCTGCCCAGTTTTCCCGGAGCCCACGGCGTACGGGACGCGCTCGCGTACGGCGCCAGGGTCACCGGCTGCACCGTCCACTTCGTCGACGACGGCGTCGACACCGGGCCGATCATCGCGCAGGGCGTGGTGGAGGTCCGGGACGAGGACGACGAGAGCGCGCTGCACGAGCGCATCAAGGAAGTCGAGCGAAGGCTGCTCGTCGAGGTCGTGGGGCGGCTCGCCCGCAACGGCTATCGCATTGAGGGACGAAAGGTAGTTATCCAGTGACCGCCGAGAGCAACAAGCGGGCCATCCGACGGGCGCTCGTCAGCGTCTACGACAAGACCGGCCTCGAGGACCTCGCGCGCGGCCTGCACGAGGCCGGCGTGGAACTCGTCTCCACCGGGTCCACCGCCGGCCGCATCTCCGCCGCCGGCCTTCCCGTCACCAAGGTCGAGGAGCTCACCGGCTTCCCCGAGTGCCTGGACGGCCGCGTCAAGACCCTGCACCCGAAGGTCCACGCCGGTATCCTCGCCGACCTGCGCCTCGACAGCCACCGGCAGCAGCTCGGCGAGCTGGGTGTGGAGCCGTTCGACCTGGTCGTGGTGAACCTCTACCCGTTCCGCGAGACCGTCGCCTCGGGCGCGACGCCCGACGAGTGCGTCGAGCAGATCGACATCGGCGGACCGTCGATGGTGCGCGCCGCGGCGAAGAACCATCCCTCGGTCGCCGTGGTGACCAGCCCCGCCCGCTACGCCGACGTCCTGTCGGCGGTGCAGGACGGCGGCTTCGACCTCACCACCCGCAAGCGGCTCGCCGCCGAGGCCTTCCGGCACACCGCCGCGTACGACGTGGCGGTCGCTTCCTGGTTCGCCTCCGAGTACGCCCCCGTGGACGAGTCGCGCTTCCCCGACTTCCTCGGCGCCACCTGGGACCGCGCCCGCACCCTGCGCTACGGCGAGAACCCGCACCAGCCCGCCGCCCTCTACACGTCGACCGCATCCATCGGCGGCTCCGCCGCGGGCGGCGGCCTGGCCGAGGCCGAGCAGCTGCACGGCAAGGAGATGTCGTACAACAACTACACGGACACGGATGCCGCCCGCCGTGCCGCGTACGACCACAGCGAGCCGTGCGTCGCGATCATCAAGCACGCCAACCCGTGCGGCATCGCGGTCGGCGCGGACGTCGCCGAGGCGCACCGCAAGGCGCACGCCTGCGACCCGCTGTCCGCGTTCGGTGGTGTGATCGCGGTCAACCGTCCGGTGTCCAGGGAGATGGCCGAGCAGGTCGCCGAGATCTTCACCGAGGTCGTCGTCGCGCCGGACTACGAGGAGGGCGCCCTCGAGGCCCTCACCAAGAAGAAGAACATCCGCGTGCTGCGCGCCCCCGAGGCCCCCGCCGCCCCGGTCGAGGTCAAGCCGATCGACGGCGGTGCCCTCCTCCAGGTCGCCGACCGTCTCCAGGCCGAGGGCGACGACCCGGCGAACTGGACCCTGGCGAGCGGCGAGGCGCTGTCCGAGGCGGAGCTGGCCCAGCTGGCCTTCGCGTGGAAGGCGTGCCGGGCCGTGAAGTCCAACGCCATCCTGCTCGCCAAGGACGGTGCGTCGGTCGGCGTCGGCATGGGCCAGGTCAACCGGGTCGACTCGGCGAAGCTCGCGGTGGAGCGGGCGGGCGTCGAACGCGCGGCCGGTTCCTTCGCCGCGTCCGACGCCTTCTTCCCCTTCCCGGACGGCCTGGAGATCCTCACCGGGGCCGGCGTCAGGGCCGTGGTCCAGCCGGGCGGTTCGGTCCGCGACGAGCAGGTCGTCGAGGCAGCGAACAAGGCCGGTGTGACGATGTACTTCACGGGGACGCGGCACTTCTTCCACTGAGCGCCACGCCGTCCGGCGACACGACACGACATGCCCGTGCCCCGGGCGGCCCGACGGCCGCCCGGGGCACGGGCATGTCGTGTCCCCCGAGGGACACGATCCGCGGCAGGCACGGTTCGGGTCAGCAGCTGTCCACCCAGCGGTGCGAGCGGGCCCGGAGCCCCGGCAGGGTCACCGGTTCCCCGGGCGCCACGCACACGGGCGTCCCGGCGAAGTCCGCTCGGTGCGGTCGAGGGTGAACGCCGGGTCGGTGACGGCGCCGGCCGGGCCGTGGCGCTCGACGCTGCGGAAGACGTGGCGCGGTGCCCAGGCATCGAAGGCAGCGGGTCGCCCGAGGCGGACGGCATCACGCGCGAGAACTCGAACGGCACCGGCGCGTCCGGCCGCCCCGACCCCACCGTGACGTGCTCGCCCGCACCCTCCGGGTTCCCGCCCCCGTACGTCCGGTCCTGGCTGAAACCGCTCAGCACCCAGAAGGCGTCCTGGGCGGTGATCGTACCGGCCCGGCGGGAGACCCCGTCGTGGTCGATACGGAGGTCGTCGACCTGTGCGGCCCGGCCGAAGGCGAGGCGTTCGCCCGGGGCGAGCCGGAGTGGTGCGCTGCGGTGTCCTGCACCCCCCGGGGTGGGCGGAGGTACGACGATGACGCTGTACAAGGTGCGTCGCCCCGGTCCGACGGGGCACCCC
>NZ_JBHSPC010000037.1:16972-51187 GCF_042656345.1 Streptomyces incanus | reverse complement strand
GCACCAGGGCCGTGTCGGGGGAGACACGGCCCCGGCGCGTGATGGGCCGGAAGTGGCGCCCGGCGGAACCGGCACAGCGGCGGAACCGATTCAGCGGCGGGACTGGTTCAGTACCGGGGCCGGTTGAACCAGTGGCTTCCGTTCCGGTTGGCGCAGAACACGATGATCAGGATGCCGAGCATCAGGCTGATCAGCGCGAAGACATTGGCGGTGAACAGGCTGATCACGCTGAACAGGGTGACCACCGAGGCGTAGACGATCGCGGAGACGCGGACCCCGCCGTACCCCGTGGCCATTTTCACGGCGGTGAGGATCGCCCAGAAAGCGAACCCCAGGACGATCACACCGAGCACGATCATGATGCCCGCGCCGATGGCGCCCACGTCCTCCGAGGAGAGGTTCGGGTCCGAGGAGAGGTTCGGGTCGGAGGAGACCATCTCCTCGAAGTAATCGGCGAACCAGCCGCTGGCCACGATCATCAGCAGGCCGCTGAGGGCCTGGAGCCCACCGAGCACGAACAGCATCACCCGCGCGGCCTTCACGCTGCCCGGCATGACCGCCGGGGGACCCGGCTGTCCGTAGGACTGCGGGAACGCCGGCGGCGAGGGATAGCCGTAGCCGGGCTGACCGGGGGGCTGCTGCTGGGGATAGCCGTAGCCGGGCTGACCGGAGGGCTGCTGGGGCGGCTGCCCGTAGGGGTTGTTCGGGTCGCCGAAACTCATGGTGATTCTTCCTCCGTTGTCGCTTCAGGTGCGGGGACACGCAGGGCGCGGTTCGGAGGAAGCTCTACAGATGCGGTCCGTCCCCCCGGTACTGCCCGCGGCACTGTGAGTTCATCGTTCTCGACGGATCTGTCGGTTGTCCAGCCGCAGGCAGATTGTGTTGTGCAAGTGCAACATCGCTGATCTTGGCTGGACGAGGGTGGAACATGGCCGGTGAGGGGGTGGGCCGGGCCGGCGTGTGGGATCGCGAACCTCGCGGCTGCCCGGAGCACGCCCGCGGTACGGCCCGGGTGCGACCCCGGTACACACGCCCAAAACGAGGGCGGATTGGAACCCGGGCCCCGTCATCCGCGAGAATGGGGTCATGACCGCCCAGATTCTCGATGGCAAGGCCACCGCAGCAGCGATCAAGTCCGATCTGACCGCCCGCGTGGCGGTGCTGAAGGAGAAGGGCGTCACGCCCGGCCTCGGCACGATCCTCGTCGGGAACGACCCCGGTAGCCAGAAATACGTCGCCGGCAAGCACCGGGACTGCGCCCAGGTCGGTATCGCCTCCATCCAGCGGGAGCTGCCGGAAACGGCCACGCAGGAGGAGATCGAGGCGGTCGTCCGCGACCTGAACGAGGACCCGGCCTGCACCGGGTACATCGTCCAGCTGCCGCTGCCCAAGGGCATCGACGAGAACCGCATCCTCGAACTCATGGACCCGGACAAGGACGCCGACGGCCTCCACCCGATGAATCTCGGCCGTCTGGTCCTGAACGAGCCGGCCCCCCTGCCCTGTACCCCCAACGGTGTCCTCACCCTGCTGCGCCGCTACGGCGTGGAGATCAGGGGCGCGGAGGTCGTGGTCGTCGGCCGCGGTGTGACCATCGGCCGCCCGATGCCGCTGCTGCTGACCCGGCGCAGCGAGAACGCCACCGTGACCCAGTGCCACACCGGCACCCGCGACCTGTCGGCGCATCTCAAGCGCGCGGACATCATCGTCGCCGCCGCCGGCTCCGCCCATCTCGTCCGTCCCGAGGACGTCAAGCCCGGCGCGGCCGTCCTGGACGTCGGTGTCTCCCGCACCGCCGAGGGCAAGATCGTGGGCGACGTGCACCCGGGCGTGGCCGAGGTGGCCGGCTGGATCTCCCCGAACCCCGGCGGTGTCGGCCCGATGACCCGGGCCCAGCTGCTGGTCAACGTGGTCGAGGCGGCGGAGCGCAGTGCCGGCTGACCACAGCGCCCGAAAAGCGGAGACCAGGGCCCGCGGGACCGGGACGAACCCCCGTGAGACGCAGGAGCCGGAGCCCGAGCAGGGGCACCAGCAAGAGGACAAACAGGAGCAGGAACAGCCCCGGGAGCAGGGCCCCCAGGAGCAGGAGCAGGAAAGGGAGCCGGTCGAGGGCGTCGTCGAGGACGTCGCCGTCGAGGACATCACGGTCACCGATCCCGTCAGCGCGCCCGACGCCGCGGGGCGGCCGCGGCGTGCCACCCGCCGCTTCCCGCTGTTCACCAGGGACACCGCACGCCCGGAGGGCGGCGGCCGGGCCGCCCCGGGCGACGCTCCCGCGCCCGCCCGGCAGTGGCCGATCCTCGCAGTGCTGCTCGTGGCCGGACTCGGCCTGCTGCTGACGGCGTTCGACCTGTTCCGGATCGGCACGCTGCTGATCGGCGTGGCGTTGCTGGCGGGCGGGGTGCTGCGCTGGGCGGTGCCGGACGTCGGCATGCTCGCCGTGCGCTCCCGCTTCACGGACATCGTCACGTACGGCGGCCTGGGCCTCACGATCGCGCTGCTGGCGCTGATGGTGCAGCCCAATCCCTATCCCTGGCTGGAGATCCCGTTCCTGAAGGACGCCCTGCACTTCACCGTCAGCAACAGCTGACGCCGCCGCTGCCTCGTGCCCTCCGGTGAACGGCGGCCCGTCCTCACCCCCGTGAAAGGACGGGCCGCCGCCGTCGGGAACAACCTTCCTGCACCGCGAACCGGCTGTTCAACGGCTCTCCGGACGCTGTGGCACGGAAGTGACCGTTCCGCTACGTCCCCCGGATGGCCCTGGAAACTTCCCGAAGCGCCCCCGGAGCACAGCTGGCGTGATAATCATGACAATCCCGGACAATCGTGATGTCCCATGCGTTGTGCTGGTTCCGTTCGGCCGAAGGAGGCGCCGGTGGGAGACTGGGGGCACGAGCGGGTGAGCGTGCGACGGCGCATGCCCGTGGCCCTGACGCTCCCGTGCGCCCCCACCCTGGGAACTGAGATCCTGACTGGCGGCATCCATGTGGGTAGCCAGAACGGGGACTCGGCAGAGGCACCACGCGCGAGGGAAATGCCAGCACGACCGGGGGGAAGGTAGGGAAGCAATGCCTCGTTGGAAGGCCTTGCCGGATGAACTCGATCCGCAGATCAGGGAGTTCACGAGCCAGCTCAGGCGGGTGGTGGACCGCAGCGGCATGAGCGTCGCGTCGGTCTCGGACCGCACGGGCTACAGCAAGACGTCCTGGGAGCGTTATCTGAACGGCCGGCTGCTCGCGCCCAAGGGCGCGATCGTGGCCCTGGCCGAGGTCACCGGGACCAATCCGGTGCACCTGACCACGATGTGGGAGCTGGCCGAGCGGGCCTGGAGCCGCTCGGAGATGCGTCACGACATGACGATGGAGGCGATCAGGATCTCGCAGGCGCGCTCCGCGCTGAGCGAGCTCGCCGGACCGTCGTCGACCGGTGCGGGCGGCAGGGGGCGCAAGAACGGGGGCGCCGCGGTCCGGCCGGGCGTCGCCGGACCGGCCGGGGCCCCACCGGCCGTGCCCCCGCAGCCCACCGCCTCGGACGTCCGTGACGCGTCGGGGGCGAACTCCTGGGGCATGGCCGGGTACGCCGGACCGTCCCCGTCGGGCCACCGGGGCGGTTCGGCGTACCCGGCCGCTCAGTCCGCGGGGGACGGGCGTACGCCGGGTTCGTCGGGCGCGCAGGGCGCACCGCCCCGGGGGGCGGCGGGCCGTGGCGGCTCCGGCGGTTCCGGTGGCAAGCGGCGGACGGGGACGTTCCTCGCGGGCGCCGTCGGCGCGCTGGTGGTGATCGCCGCGGCGTTCTACGTCACCGGGCTCGACAGCGACAAGGAGGGCGAGGCCGTGAAGTCCCCCTCGCCCACGGCCTCCGTCCCCGCGAATCTGCCCGCCGGGGTGGAGTGCAGCGGCGACAGCTGCGACGGCAAGGACGCGGAGAGCATGGGGTGCAGCGGTGACCTCGTGATCACGACGCAGACGGCGACCGTCGGCACGACCCTGGTCGAGGTCCGCTACAGCAAGATCTGCGGTGCCGCGTGGGGCCGGATCACCCAGGCCGCTCAGGGCGACAAGGTCGAGATCACCGGTGGGAAGACGAAGCAGAGCGCCGGCATCACCGAGGTCGGCGACACGGTCACGTACACCCCGATGACGGCGGTCGCGAAGGCGACGGACGCCAAGGCCTGCGTGGTGCTGGCCTCCGGCGAGGAAGGGTGCACGCAGGAGACGGAGGCGGGGGCCGCGGAGTAGGGCCGCGCGGTGCGCCCTCCGGCCCGGCGGGCGCGCGGCGGGCCGGAGGGCGCGGGACGGCCGCCGGGGCACGTCGCCGGTACGGCCTCCGGGACACGCCCGAGGGACTCCCGGTGAAGTTCGTGGCGCGGGATCGGCATGGGACGGCAGATACCGGGCACGTGAACGTTACCCCCACGGGAGTCCGGCAGGATCGGTCGCCCGAACGGCGGCCGTCTCCGTCCCCCTCTCCCGGACGGGCGGCCGCCTTTCCCATGGGCACGCTCGTGTATCCTCCGGCCACCCTGTGGGACGGGCCACATGGAGCCCGGCCGTCCGCGATCGTGGATGCGCGATAGCCTGACCGCTGGATCTCTTGACGCCAAGAGATCGATCATCCAGCGGCGATCCCTCCGCACCGGTGATCGATCACCGCGGCGGGCACCGGTCGCGAGCCGGACGGGATCCCGTACCCCGGGGCAGGGACGCCCCACCGCCAGCTGTCATACGGAGAACGCCATGACCCGCACTCCCGTGAACGTCACCGTCACCGGCGCGGCCGGCCAGATCGGTTACGCCCTGCTCTTCCGCATCGCCTCCGGCCAGCTGCTCGGCGCGGACGTGCCGGTCAAGCTGCGCCTGCTGGAGATCACCCCCGCGCTCAAGGCGGCCGAGGGCACGGCCATGGAGCTGGACGACTGCGCGTTCCCCCTGCTCCAGGGCATCGACATCTCGGACGACCCGAACGTGGCCTTCGACGGGGCCAACGTCGCCCTTCTCGTGGGCGCCCGCCCGCGTACCAAGGGCATGGAGCGCGGCGACCTCCTGGAGGCCAACGGCGGCATCTTCAAGCCGCAGGGCCAGGCCATCAACGGCCACGCCGCGGACGACATCCGGGTGCTCGTGGTCGGCAACCCGGCCAACACCAACGCGCTCATCGCCCAGGCCGCCGCCCCGGACGTACCGGCCGAGCGCTTCACCGCGATGACCCGCCTGGACCACAACCGCGCGCTGACCCAGCTGGCGAAGAAGACGGGTTCGACGGTCGCCGACATCAAGCGCCTGACCATCTGGGGCAACCACTCCGCCACCCAGTACCCGGACATCTTCCACGCCACCGTCGCCGGCAAGAACGCCGCCGAGGTCGTGAACGACGAGAAGTGGCTGGCCGAGGACTTCATCCCGACCGTCGCCAAGCGCGGCGCCGCGATCATCGAGGCCCGTGGCGCCTCGTCGGCCGCCTCCGCCGCCAACGCGGCCATCGACCACGTCCACACCTGGGTCAACGGCACCGCGGACGGCGACTGGGTCTCCATGGGCATCCCGTCGGACGGCTCCTACGGCGTCCCGGAGGGCCTGATCTCCTCCTTCCCGGTCACCGTGAAGGACGGCACGTACGAGATCGTCCAGGGCCTGGAGATCAACGACTTCTCCCGCGCCCGCATCGACGCCTCCGTCAAGGAGCTCGAGGAGGAGCGCGAGGCGGTCCGCGGCCTCGGCCTCATCTGATCATTTCGTCCGACCCGATCACCTCGTCCGACCACGGACCACGGGCCCCGCACCGGTGCTGACCGGTGCGGGGCCCGTCCATGTACGGGATCAAAGCCTTGGCCAAGGCTTAACGCATGTCACATGATCGCACTCTTGACAATCCGGTTCCTTTTGGCGTAACGCCTCCTCTATGCTGATGGCTCGTCAACTCATCTGTCACCGAAGACGCACGCAGCATCGGGGGGACCGGCATGAGCACTGCCTACGTGCCGCAGCAACCGCACCACCCGGACGGCCCTGCCCCGCCGGAGGTCCTGTCCGTCCCGCCGCATGCCAGCGAGGCGACCCGGCTGCTGTGCGGGGGCGTCTACGTGGACCCCGACTACCGCGACCGCGTCATCGACGAGCTGTATCTCCACGAACAGCGGATCGTGGCCCCGTCGCTGGGCTTCGACGCCGCCCGGGTCCTCGCGCACGCGCTGCGGGCCCGCCGACAGGAGCTGCTCTGGTCCGCCGGCGTCATCGGGCTCTGGACGGTGGGCATTGCGGTGACCGGCGGGCTGCTGGCCGGCCTGTTGCTGTCCAGCCTGCTGCTCGGTCTCGTGCCCTGGGTCGGGGGCGGCGCCCAGCAGCCGCCCCCGCACCGGTTGCTCGCCGCCTCCTTGCTGTGCTGGGCGGGCCGCCTCCTCCTGGTGGTGTACGCCGTACTCGTCGTGGCCATGGCCTTCGGCGCCGGCCCCGGTGGCTCCGGTTCCCCGTCCGACCCGTACGGGTCCAGCGGTTCCTACGACACGGGCGGGTTCGGTGGTCTCGGCGACCTGGGGCTGCCCTTCGCGGGGGCGGTCGAGCCCTGGCGGGCCTGGCTGGCCATCGGTGTCGTCGCCCTGATCGCGTGGTGTGCGGCGGCCCAGCGCGACGGGTTCGCCCGCGCGTTCGGTGCGGAGCTGTCCCCGCAGCGCTTCCCGGACGCGGTGAACGACCCAGCGGAGAGAGGCGAGGGGGAGAGGTTCGCCCGGCTGATGCGGCGCATCCGGCGGGAGCAGCACGCGTCGCTGATCATGTACGACGAGGAGCGTCCGTTCTGCGGGGCGGGAGCCGCGCACGACACCTGGGTGCTCGCCGTGGAACTCCGGCCGGACGAGGAGCGGGAAAACCGGCAGCCGCTCGGCAACCGCGTGATCCTCGACCGGGTCCGGCCGCTGATCGAGCAGCTCCGTGAACCGGCCGAGCACGCGGGCACCCCTGTGCGCGACCGACTGCGCGGGCTGGAGATCGACGAGTGCGTGTTCCTCCCCGTCGAGGGATTGACCGACCGTGACCAGGCCCCCTACACGCCGGAGGCGTTCGAGCGGCACTTGCTGCGGGCGGTCGAGGAGGGCGGCGAGAAGCGGCGGCACTTCCTGCGGGTCCGGGTCGGCGCCTGGGAGGAGGAACTGGGCGTCACGGTGTACGTGCGGGTCCACACCCAGGGCCGCATGCTCATGCTGGAGATCGCCCCGCACGTCATGCCCCCGGTGCGCCAGGAGTTCAAGCGCGCCGACCACGTCGCGCACGGGGTCCGCACCGGCCCGGTGTCGGACAAGATCGTCTCGGCGGCCACCCTGATGCCCGGTTCCGCGGGCCGTGCCCTGGTCTCCCTGTTCCGCGGCGCGGTCTTCGCCTGGCGGCTGCTCACCGGTGGACACCGGAGCGCGCTGCCCGAGGGCCCCGCCCTGTCGGTGCGCGAGCTGGCCGCCAGGGACACGAAGTCCACGTTCCAGGAGATGGACGTGGCCCGCTACCTCCGGAGCATTCAGGACCGCGTCGGACACGGGGTGCGGCTGGCGCTCGCCGAAGCCGGTTACGAGACCGGCGAGTTCGTCCAGAAGATCGTGAACATCAGCAACGGCGCGGTCAGCATCAACCGGGTCGAGGGCTCCACCTTCGCCATCGGTGAGAACTCCAGCGCCACCAACGGCGGCCCCGGGCCGCAGAGGGGAGCCTCCGGGAATGACGGCACGTGATGAGCAGGGCGTCCACATCGGGGACGTCCACGGCAGTACCTTCGCCATCGGCAGCCATGCGCACGCGGAGAGCCACCACGGCGTTCCGGCGCCGCGCGACGCCGCCGACGAGGAACTGCTCACCGCGGTAAGGGAGCTGCGGGCCGATCTGGCCCGGCTGCGGCAGAGCGGGCAGACCGTGGAGCTGGACGAGGCACTGGCGGACACCGAGGAGGAGATCGACCGGACCGGTACGGCCGGGGAGAGCCGCCGCCGGCGGCTGCGTGATCTGCTCGCGGCCGCCGAGACACTCACGGCGCTGCTCGCCTCGGCCGGAACCGTGGCGGGGCTGCTCGGGATGTGACGCCGGTGGGCGAAAGGCCGAAGGGGCGAGGGGAACGAGGGGGGAAGCGATGAGCGGGGCACCGCGGTACTGGAACGAGGAGACCCAGCGCTGGGAGGAGACGGGCCCGGGGGAACAGGGGGAGACAGGGGGTGCGGCCGCGACCGCGCCGACGGTGACGCCGCCCCCGGCCGCTCCGCCGCCCCCGGATGTTTCGTCCTCCGCCGCTCCCACCCTCACGGGTGTCCCCTGGCCGGGCGGCGGCACCTCGCCGTCGTCCGGGCCGCCCGGGCCGCCCGCGCCGGCCCCGTGGTCGTTCCCCGAGGTGCCCCACGGCCCCGCCGGGCCGCCCACCCCGCCCGTGCCCCCGGCACCGGCTCGGCACGGGCTCGACCGGAGGCGGGTGTGGACCGTGGTGGGTGGGGCCGCCGTGATCGGGGTGGTCGTGGGGCTGGTGCTGACCCAGACCCTGGGAGGCGGCAAGGGGGCGGTCGGCCAGGGGGACGACAAGCCCGCCTCGGCGAGCGTGTCGCAGTCGGCCGGGTCCGAAACGCCCGGGACGGAGGAGGCCCCGGCCCCGCGGCAGCCGACGTCCGCCGCCGAGGAGATCACCTCGCCCGCCCCCGACCCGGACAGCACCGTCCCCGCCGGTTACGACCGGTACGCCGACTCCGAGGGCTTCACCATCGCCCGCCCCACGGGGTGGACCCGTAGCAGCGTGTCCTCCCAGTACGGCATGGACGTGGTCACCTACCGCAGTCCCGACAGCGGCATGCGGCTCCAGGTGTTCGAGGTGGCGGAGCCCTCGCCCGACGCGTCGTACCAACTGTTCCTCTCCGACGCCACCCCGAAGGCCCCCGGATTCGAGCAGCTCTCCCTCGAAACGCTGGACGACGGTGATTTCACCGGCTCCCGGCTGGAGTACCTGGCGGACTCCATCAGGGGGGAGCCCGACATCGGGACCTGGCACGTCGTCGACCTGCGCTTCCAGGCCGCCGACGGCAAGCTGTACGCGCTCGCCGCCTACGGGGCCGACTCCGACGGTCACGAGGACGAGCGGGAACTGATCCGGACCGCCCTCGAACACTTCTGCCCGCCGGACACCACCTGCGGAACGGCCATGGACCTCGGCTGAACCGATCCCGAGCGGTGGTTCGGGATGTTTTCCTCCGCTGTGACCGTATGTTCTGTGGCACGGCACACACCCCGCCATGAATCGCGCATGCATTCGGATTCCGGGGGAAGGAGCCCTCCCGTTCCGTGGGTGACGCCTGTGTGGCTCAACCTGGTCACTCGACCTGTGTCACCCATGGGCGCTGAACAGGAACGGAAGGCAGCAGGCGATCATGGCGGACAGTCCAGAGCTTCAGGTGCGCACCTCCATCCACGCGGGAGGTGAGTGGCGGGCGGCCGTCTCGGGGGCGACGCGCGAGATCATCGACCCCGCGGACGCCCTGCCGTTCGCCGTCGTCGCGGAGGGCGACGAGAAGGACGCCGACCTCGCGGTGGCCGCCGCCCGTCGCGCGTTCGACGAGGGCCCGTGGCCGCACACCCCGGTCGCCGAGCGGGCCGCGCTGCTGCGCCGCGTCGCCGGTCTCCTCGTCCGGGACCGGGAGGAACTCGGCCTGCTGGAGAGCCGGGACGCGGGCAAGACCGTCGAGGAGGGGCGCGTCGACATCGACTGTGTCGCCGACGCCTTCCGCTACTTCGCCGACCTGGTCGCCGGGGAGGCCCCCGGCCGGGTCGTCGACGCGGGATCCGCCGACGTCCACAGCGTTGTCGTGCACGAGCCCGTCGGTGTCTGCTCCATGATCACACCCTGGAACTATCCGCTGCTCCAGGCCAGTTGGAAGATCGCCCCAGCCCTCGCGGCCGGCAACACCTTCGTCGTCAAGCCCAGCGAGATCACCCCGCTGACCACCGTCGCGCTCATCGCTCTGCTGGCCGAGGCGGGACTGCCCGCCGGTGTCGCCAACATCGTCACCGGCCCCGGCCACACCGTCGGCGCCCGGCTCGCCGAGCACCCCGACGTCGACCTGGTCTCCTTCACCGGAGGACTGGCCAGCGGTACCAAGGTCGCCCAGGCCGCCGCGCCGGGCGTGAAGAAGGTCGCTCTCGAACTCGGCGGCAAGAACCCCAACGTGGTCTTCGCCGACGCCTGCGCCACCGCGGAGGGCTTCGACACCGCCGTCGACCAGGCGCTCAACGCGGCCTTCATCCACAGTGGCCAGGTCTGCTCGGCGGGTGCGCGGCTCATCGTGGAGGAGTCCGTCCGCGACCGCTTCGTCACCGAACTCGCCCGCCGCGCCGAGAGGATCAGGCTCGGCCGGGGCACCGTGGACGGCGTCGAGTGCGGACCGCTGGTCTCCGGGCAGCAGCGGGACAAGATCGAGGCGTACGTCGCCTCCGCGCTGGAGGAGGGCGCGGTGCTCCGCTCCGGCGGCAGGCGGCCCGAGCCGTCCGCCGAGCGGCCCGAGGCCGGCTACTTCTACGAACCGACCGTCCTCGACCGCTGCCACCGCGAGATGCGGGTGGTGCGCGAGGAGGTGTTCGGGCCGGTCCTCACCGTCGAGACCTTCCGCACCGAGGACGAGGCCGTCACCCTCGCCAACGACACCGAGTACGGGCTGGCCGGCGCCGTCTGGACCGCCGACGCGGGACGCGCCCGGCGGGTGGCCGGACGGCTGCGCCACGGCACCGTGTGGATCAATGACTTCCACCCCTACCTCCCGCAGGCGGAGTGGGGCGGATTCGGCAAGAGCGGAGTGGGCCGCGAACTCGGCCCGGCGGGCCTCGCCGAGTACCGCGAGACCAAGCACATCTACCAGAACCTCGCGCCGAAGCCGGTGCGTTGGTTCGCGGGCTGAGCCGCCACCGCCGAGCGGCCCGCACGGCGGACACGGCACCGTGGCGAATTCGGCCCACGTGCCTTTCCTCAGCGCCCGCAGCACATGCGGCCCCCGCGTCACCCGGGGTGCGGCATCCCGACGTGCCCGGCGCGCAGGGTGCGCCCGTGCCGGCCCTCCCGGCCCGCGCACCCGGCGCCCTTCGCGTGCCGGGTGCCGTACCCCTCACCCCTCACCCCTCATGGCGGACGACGACGTACCGCCCCGAACAAAATTTCGAACAGTACTTCGAGCAGCACCCTGTCCACTTGATCCGAGTCCCCGTAGGAGCGACGTCCCATGCCAGAGCACACCCAGGAACACGCGCACGAACGCGGCCATGAACGCGGCCAGGAACACAGGCGGGACGACGCCCGCGGACACGGGCGCGACGCCACCCGCGACCACACGTACGACTACGTCGTCATCGGTGGCGGCACCGCAGGGTCCGTCATCGCCTCCCGGCTGACCGAGAACCCTGACGTCACCGTCGCGGTCATCGAAGGCGGCCCCAGCGACGTCGGCCGTGACGACGTGCTGACCCTGCGCCGCTGGATGGGCCTGCTCGGCGGCGAGCTGGACTACGACTACCCCACCACCGAGCAGCCGCGCGGCAACTCGCACATCCGGCACAGCCGGGCCCGCGTGCTCGGCGGATGCTCCTCGCACAACACCCTCATCGCGTTCAAGCCGCTCCCGTCCGACTGGGACGAGTGGGAGCAGGCCGGCGCCCAGGGGTGGGGCGCCGTGCAGATGGAGGCGTACTACGCCCGGCTCAAGAACAACATCGTCCCGGTCGACGAGAAGGACCGCAACGCCATCGCCCGTGACTTCGTCGACGCGGCGCAGACCACGCTCGGCGTGCCGCGCGTCGAGGGCTTCAACAAGAAGCCGTTCGACGAGGGCGTCGGCTTCTTCGACCTCGCCTACCACCCGGAGAACAACAAGCGCTCCTCGGCGTCGGTCGCGTATCTGCACCCGGTGATGGACGAACGCCCCAACCTGACGATCATGCTGGAGACCTGGGCGTACCGGCTGGAGCTGAACGGAACCCGCGCCGAGGGCGTCCATGTCCGCACCAAGGACGGCGAGGAGATCCTCGTCCGGGCCCGCGGCGAGGTCCTGCTGTGCGCCGGCGCGGTCGACTCCCCCCGGCTCCTGCTGCACTCCGGCATCGGTCCGAAGGCCGACCTGGAGGCGCTCGGCATACCCGTGGCGCACGACCTTCCCGGTGTCGGCGAGAACCTGCTCGACCACCCCGAGTCGGTGATCGTCTGGGAGACGGACGGCCCCATCCCGGACAACTCCGCGATGGACTCCGATGCCGGCCTGTTCGTACGCCGAGACCCCGAACACGCGGGCCCCGACCTGATGTTCCACTTCTACCAGATCCCGTTCACGGACAATCCGGAGCGCCTCGGCTACCAGCGGCCGGAGTTCGGCGTCTCGATGACCCCGAACATCCCCAAGCCGAAGAGCCGCGGCCGGCTCTACCTGACCAGCGCCGACCCGGAGGCCAAACCCGCGCTGGACTTCCGCTACTTCACCGACGAGGACGACTACGACGGCCGCACCCTCGTCGACGGCATCCGCATCGCCCGCGAGATCGCGAAGACCGAACCGCTGGCCCACTGGCTCAAGCGCGAGGTGGCCCCCGGCCCCGACGTCACGGGAGACGAGGAGCTGAGCGAGTACGCCCGTAAGGTCGCGCACACCGTCTACCACCCGGCGGGCACCTGCAGGATGGGCGCCGCGACCGACGAACTGGCCGTGGTCGACCCCGAGTTGCGGATTCGCGGGCTGCAGGGCATCCGGATCGCGGACGCCTCCGTCTTCCCGACCATGACCGCCGTGAACCCGATGATCGGTGTGCTGATGGTCGGCGAGCGGGCCGTCGATCTGATCGGAGGCGGTGCGTGATGAGTACCGCGACCTCTGCGACTGCCCAACCCTCCGGTACCACCGCCGACCCGGCGGCCGGCCCGCCCGTCTTCTCCGTCGACGGACTGTGGAAGGTCTTCGGCCCGAAGGCCGACCGCGTCCCCGGCGACCCCGGGCTCACCGCGCTCGACCCGGCCGATCTGCGCAGCCGCACCGGCTGCACGGTCGCCGTCCGGGACGTGAGCTTCGACGTCCGCAAGGGCGAGGTCTTCGTCGTCATGGGGTTGTCCGGCTCCGGCAAGTCCACGCTGGTGCGCTGTCTGACCCGGCTGATCGAGCCGACCGCGGGCTCCATCGCCATCGACGGCGAGGACGTGCGCGCGATGGACAAGGCACGGCTGCGCGAACTGCGCCGGCACCGCGCCGCCATGGTCTTCCAGCACTTCGGCCTGCTGCCGCACCGCACGGTCCTGGACAACGTGGCCTACGGCCTCGAGATCCAGGGCATGGGCCGGGCGCAGCGGCGCGCGAAGGCCGCCGAGGTCGTCGCCAAGGTGGGCCTGGAAGGCATGGAGCAGCGCAGACCCGCCCAGCTCTCCGGCGGTCAGCGCCAGCGTGTCGGGCTCGCCCGCGCGCTCGCCGTCGACCCCCAGGTGCTGCTGTTCGACGAGCCGTTCAGCGCGCTCGACCCCCTCATCCGGCGCGACATGCAGGAGGAGGTGATCCGGCTGCACCACGAGGAGGGCCGCACGATGGTCTTCATCACCCACGACCTCAGCGAGGCGCTGAGGCTGGGCGACCGCATCGCCCTGATGCGCGACGGACGGGTGGTCCAGCTGGGCACCCCCGAGGAGATCGTGGGCTCGCCCGCCGACGACTACGTCCGCGACTTCGTCCGGGACGTCCCGCGCGAACAGGTCCTCACCGTCCGTACGGCCATGCGCCCCGCCTCGTCGGCGGACGAGGCCGGCAGCGGCCCCGCCGTCCGCCCCGACGCCACGGTGTCGGAGGCCATCGAGGCCGTCGCCCGCGCGGGCTCCCCGGCCCGGGTCCTCGACCAGGGCCGCTGCGTGGGAATCGTCGACTCCGCCGCCCTGCTGTCGGTCGTCGCGGGGACGGGGACCCTCACCGCCGCAGGACCGGCCACCGCCACAGGACCGTTCGCCGCACCCGAGCCCTCCGCCGACCCCGAGCCCTCCGCCGACCCCGAGCCCTCCGCCGGGACGGAGCGCCCCGAGGGGGCGGTCTGATGGCGACCGTCACCGCAGTCGCCCCCCGGGCCGGCGAGCGGCCAGGTCTGCTCGGACGTGCCGCCGTGCGCAAGCTTCTGCTGCTTGCCGTGGCCGCCGCGGTCCTCGTCCCGTTCGCCGCCGCCCGCTGGGCGGGTGGCAGCTGGCCCGAGGCACTGACCGTCGACGTCTCCGAGCCGCTGGCCGGAGCCAGTGACTGGATCATCGACAACCGGGACTCCCACCCCCTCTTCCTCTACTTCTTCGGCCACGTCAGCAACGTCGTCGTCATCACCGTACGAGCCGTCTACCTCGCTCTCCTCGCCGTCGGATGGGCGGGAACGACCGCCGTCGCCGGGCTGGTCGCCTGGCGGGTCGCGGGCGTACGGCTCGCGCTCGGCACCGCTGCCGCGTTCCTCGCCTGCGGTCTGCTCGGCATGTGGGTGCCCACCATGCAGACGCTCGCCCTGATGGTGGTCGCGGTCACCGCGTCCGTCGTCCTCGGCGCGCTGCTGGGGCTCGCAGCCGGACTCTCCGACCGCATGGACCGCGTCCTGCGCCCGGTGCTGGACACCATGCAGGTGTTCCCCGCCTTCGCCTACCTCCTGCCGGTCGTACTGGTGTTCGGGATCGGTGTTCCGGCCGCCGTCCTGGCCACCGTGATCTACGCCGCGCCGCCCATGGCCCGGCTGACCTCGCTCGGTCTGCGCGGCGCCGACAAGGAGGTGCTGGAGGCCGTCGAGTCGCTCGGCGCCGGTGCCCGTCAGCGCCTGCTGACCGCCCGCATCCCGCTGGCCCGCAAGGAACTCCTCCTCGGCCTCAACCAGACGATCATGATGGCGCTGTCCATGGCCGTCATCGCCTCGGTGATCGGCGCGGGCGGCCTCGGCGACCGGGTCTACCAGGCGCTGGCCTCGGTCGACGTCGGAGCGGCCCTCGCCGCCGGCATCCCGATCGTGCTCCTCGCCGTCGTCCTCGACCGGGTCACCGGCGCGGCCGGGGCGAACGCCGACGGGCCGCCCCGGCCCCGTACGCACTGGCTGTACGTCGTAGCCGGCGCCGCGGCCGTCGCGGTCGCCGGACGTCTGGCGGACCGGCTGGAGTGGCCGGACGGGTGGGTCGTCGCGATCGCCGAACCGGTCAACCGGGCCGTCGACTGGATGACCGACCACCTCTATTCGGGCGTCCCCGTCATCGGCGGCACCGCCGACTGGGCCGCCCGCTTCACCACCTGGGTGCTCGACCCGGTCCGTGACGGACTGCAGTGGCTGCCCTGGTGGTCGGTGCTGCTCGTCGTCGCCGCCCTGGCCTGGCTGATCGGCACCTGGCGCACCGCGCTCACCGCCGTCCTCGCCATGGCCGCCGTCGGGGTCCTCGGGGTGTGGAACCCGTCCCTCGACACGCTCTCCCAGGTCCTCGCGGCCGTCGCCGTCACCCTCGTCATCGGCTTCGCGATCGGTCTCGCCGCGTCCCGCAGCGACCGTGTCGAGCGGCTGCTGCGGCCGGTCCTGGACGTCTTCCAGACGATGCCGCAGTTCGTGTACCTCATCCCGGTCGTCGCCCTGTTCGGCGTCGGCCGTGCCCCGGCCGTCGCCGCCGCCATCGTCTACGCGCTGCCGGCCGTCGTCCGCATCACCACCCAGGGACTGCGCCAGGTCGACCCGGCGGCGATGGAGTCGGCCCGCTCGCTCGGCGCGACCAGCGGCCAGCAACTGCGCCAGGTCCAGCTCCCACTGGCCCGCCCGGCGCTGCTCCTCGCCGTCAACCAGGGCGTGGTCCTGGTCCTCGCCGTCGTCATCATCGGCGGCCTGGTCGGCGGTGGCGCGCTCGGCTACGACGTCGTCTTCGGCCTCGCCCAGGGAGACCTGGCGACCGGCCTGGTCGCGGGAGCCGCGATCGTCTGCCTGGGCCTGATGCTCGACCGGGTGACCCAGCCCACCGAACGCCGCGCGAAGAAGGGAGCCTGACATGCGACGCCGTACGACCTCCGCGGTGGCCGGAGCCTTCGCGCTCGCGCTGCTCACCGGCTGCGGTGCCGCGGACATGACCAAGCAGGCCTCGCCGTACGCCAACGCCAAGGGCGCGCGGACGGTCACCCTGTCCGTGCAGTCCTGGGTGGGCGCCCAGGCCAACGCGGCCGTCGCCCAGTACCTGCTGGAGCACGAACTCGGCTACCGCGTCGACACCGTGCAGGTCGACGAGGTACCCGCCTGGGACGCGCTCAGCCAGGGCCGGGTCGACGCCATCCTGGAGGACTGGGGCCACCCGGACCAGGAGCAGCGGTACGTCGAGGACAAGAAGACGATCACGCCCGGCGGTGATCTCGGGGTCACCGGGCACATCGGCTGGTTCGTGCCGACGTACTTCGCCGAGCAGCACCCCGACATCAAGGACTGGAAGAACCTCAACAAGTACGCCGATCAGTTCCGCACCGCGGAGAGCGGCGGCAAAGGCCAGCTGATGGACGGTTCACCGTCCTACCTCACCAACGACAAGGCGCTGGTGAAGAACCTGAAGCTGGACTTCGAGGTGGTGTTCGCCGGGTCGGAGGCCGCGCAGATCACCCAGATCCAGCAGTTCGCCAAGGAGGAGAAGCCCTTCCTCAGCTACTGGTACACACCCCAGTGGCTGTCCGCGAAGGTGCCGATGACCGAGGTGGAGCTGCCCGAGTACGAGGAGGGCTGCGACGCCGACCCGGCGAAGGTCGCCTGCGCCTACCCGCACACCCCGCTCCAGAAGTACCTCAACGCGGACTTCGCGAAGGACGGCGGCGACGCGGCGGACTTCCTGAAGAAGTTCCGGTGGACGACCGAGGACCAGAACGAGGTCTCCCTGATGATCGCCGAACAGCGGATGGCTCCCCAGGAGGCGGCGAAGAAGTGGGTGGACGGCAACGAGTCCACCTGGAAGGCGTGGCTGCCCTGAGGACCGGTCCGGACCGGGTATGACGGCCGGTCCGGTCCGGACCGGGTACGACGCGCGGCCCCGGGCTCACCGAGCGAGGTGAACCCGGGGCCGCTTGTCACGCGATACGTGCGATCACGTGCCGGGTGCCGGTCAGGCGTGTGAGCCCGGCCGGTAGTGGCCCGGGGTGAGGCGGCAGGTCACACCGAACCGGTTCCAGGCGTTGATCACCGCGATGGTGGCGATCGGGCGCGCCGGCTCGGCCTCCTCGAAGTGCTCGGCGGCCCGCCCGTACACCGCGTCCGGTACGAACCGGCGCCGCCGCGACGCCCTGGTGGAGGCCCATGCCGAGCGGGCACCCGAGGTACGGGCCACGGGCATCGCGGCCGGGCTGCACGCCGTGCTCCGACTGCCGCCGGGCACCGAGCGGTCGGTCGTCCGGGCGCCCGGCAGGGCCTCTCGGTCATGGGCCTGGCGTACTTCCGGCACCCCGCCGCCGAAGTCTCTCCCTCGGACGCCCTGGTCGTCGGCTACGGGGCCCCGCCGGACCACGCCCGGGCGGCGACCCTGGACGCCCTGTGCCGGGCGCTTTTCTGAGGAACGTCCCGCAGCCCCTGCCCGACAGGCCGTTGCGGCAAGCGTGCACACCGCCCCAAAAGCCCCGGAACCATGGCCGATCGAGGCCGCGATCAAGGGCCCCCTGCCCTTTTCTCCCGGCCGGCGCCTAGGCTGTCCGCCGCGAGCCGGGGAGCACGGCGTACCGCGGCGGCGAGGCGGCACACACGGGGGAGCGGAGAGCATGGCGCAGAAGACGGCGGTCGAGAAGACGGCCCGGAAGGCGATGCCCGCAGCGCGGACACGGCGGCGGCTGCGGTCCGGCACGGTGATGCTCGGTGGTATGGGTGTCCTCGCGGCGGCCCTGTCCGCGTGCGGTTCGGATCCGGACCGCCGCTGCGTGGACCGGGACAGCTACGACTACCTCAACGGCTACAAGGTCGTCGCCGACCGGAGCTGCACGACGACCTCCGCTTCCGTCGGCAAGGACGTCAACGCCGACTGGTACTACGACGCCGACGTCAGCGACGGCTGGGCCGACGACGGCACCTTCAGCCGGAGCCGGGCCGTCGACCGGGGCGGCTTCGGCTCGTCTTCCGGCAAGCGCGGCGGCTGACCACCCCGCCGAGCGAAGCAGCGAAGGACCCGTCCGTGGAACGCCGCACCATCGAACCCCGCCCCGGCTGGCAGCAGACCGTCGAGGAACAGGGGCTCATCTACCCCCTCACCCTGCCCAAATCGCTCGAGGCCGACCGGGCGGCGGGCATTCCCGTCCCCGACGGCGCCTGGGTCCCGTACTGGGACGAGAGCGCGTACTACGTCTTCGGCCTCGACGAGGTGGAGGCGCTGGAGGAGGTCGTCGAGGAACTGCACCGCATGTGCCTCGTTGCCGCCGACCACATCGTCACCGCCGACCGCTTCGCCGACCTCGGCATCACCGATCCGCGGGTCACCCGAGCAGTCGCCGAGGCCTGGCGACGGCGGGCCGAACTCCCCTCCCTCTACGGCCGTTTCGACCTCCGCTACGACGGCACCGGTCCCGCGAAGCTGCTGGAGTACAACGCCGACACCCCCACCTCCCTGGTGGAGGCCGCCTCGCCCCAGTGGTTCTGGATGGAGGAACGGTTCCCCGGCGCCGACCAGTGGAACTCCCTGCACGAACGCCTCGTCGACGCCTGGCGGGGGCAGGCCGCGCTCCTCCCGCCGAGCAGCCCGCTGTACTTCGCCCACTCCTCGGCCGACGTACTCGGCGAGGACCTCATGACCGTCGCCTACCTCAAGGAGACCGCCGAACAGGCGGGCCTCGACACCGAGTGGCTCACCGTGGAGGAGATCGGCTGGGACCGGCTCTCCGGCCGCTTCGTCGACAACGGCCTCCGGTTCATCCGCAGCATCTTCAAGCTGTACCCCTGGGAGTGGCTCACCACCGACCGCTTCGCCGGCCACGTCCTCGACACCCTCGACAACGGCGGCGGCACCGGCAGCACCCTGTGGATCGAGCCCGCCTGGAAGATGCTGCTCAGCAACAAGGCCCTGCTGGCGATCCTCTGGGAGCTCTTCCCGGACCACCCCAACCTCCTCCCGGCCCACCTCGACGGCCCCCGCGACCTGGCGTCGTCCACCGGCTACGTGGCCAAACCACTGCTCGGCCGCGAGGGCGCCGGGGTGACGATCCACCCGCCGGGCAGCGCCCCCGTGCTCCGCGACGAACCCTGCTGCTACCAGCAGCTCGCCCCGCTGCCGGACTTCGACGGCAACCATGTCGTCCTCGGCGCCTGGACGGTCGGGGACGAGCCCGCCGGCCTCGGCATCCGCGAGTCGTCGGGCCTGATCACCGACGAGTACGCCCGCTTCCTCCCGCACGTGGTTCTGTGAGCACCCCCTTGATCCGACGCCCTTGAAGGGGCGCGGGCCCTTCACGGGACGCGGGGAACCGCGCGACCAGCCACACCGAACGTGCAGCCCGCAGCCCGCAGCCGCCGGGCAGACGCGCCCGCTCGCATGGCGGACACCCCACCACGGCACTCCGCGTCGCCCGGTAGGCTGACCGGCGGGCCGTGACTGGCGTGCTGGGATGGGACCGACCATCGGGGAGCGGCCCCCGGGCCACGCTCAGGGCCCGGTACGAGTGCCGTGCGCCTGGGCCATGCCGTGAAACCCGAACGCCACGTCCGGAGGTCCCTCATGCCCGCCGAGCCCCTCTCCACCGCTTCCACCGCCTTCCGCTCCGCCCTCGACGTGATCCGAGCCGTCGAGCCGCGCGTCGCCGACGCCATCGGCCAGGAGCTCGCCGACCAGCGCGAGATGCTCAAGCTGATCGCCTCCGAGAACTACGCCTCCCCGGCCACGCTCCTGGCGATGGGCAACTGGTTCAGCGACAAGTACGCCGAAGGCACCGTCGGCCGCCGCTTCTACGCCGGCTGCCGCAACGTCGACACCGTCGAGTCGCTGGCCGCCGAGCACGCCAAGGAGCTCTTCGGCGCCCGCCACGCCTACGTCCAGCCGCACTCCGGCATCGACGCCAACCTGGTCGCCTTCTGGTCCGTGCTCGCCCAGCGCGTCGAGGTCCCCGCCCTGGAGAAGGCCGGCGTCCGCCAGGTCAACGACCTTTCCGACGCCGACTGGGCCGAGCTGCGCCGCGCCTTCGGCAACCAGCGCATGCTCGGCATGTCCCTGGACGCCGGCGGCCACCTCACCCACGGCTTCCGCCCGAACATCTCCGGCAAGATGTTCGACCAGCGTTCCTACGGCACCGACCCGGCCACCGGTCTCATCGACTACGAGGCCCTGCGCACCTCCGCCCGCGAGTTCAAGCCGCTGATCATTGTCGCCGGGTACTCCGCGTACCCCCGGCTGGTGAACTTCCGGATCATGCGCGAGATCGCCGACGAGGTCGGTGCCACGCTCATGGTCGACATGGCGCACTTCGCCGGTCTCGTCGCCGGCAAGGTCTTCACCGGCGACTTCGATCCGGTCCCGCACGCCCAGATCGTCACCACCACCACCCACAAGTCACTGCGCGGTCCGCGCGGCGGCATGGTCCTGTGCGACGACTCCCTCAAGGACCAGGTCGACCGCGGCTGCCCGATGGTCCTGGGCGGCCCGCTCCCGCACGTCATGGCCGCCAAGGCGGTCGCCCTGGCGGAGGCCCGGCAGCCCGCCTTCCAGGACTACGCGCAGCGCATCGTGGACAACTCCCGCGCCCTCGCCGAAGGCCTGATGCGCCGCGGCGCCGCCCTGGTCACCGGCGGCAGCGACAACCACCTCAACCTGATCGACGTCGCCGCCTCCTACGGTCTCACCGGCCGGCAGGCCGAGGCCGCCCTGCTCGAGTCGGGCATCGTCACCAACCGCAACGCCATCCCGGCCGACCCGAACGGCGCCTGGTACACCTCCGGCATCCGCATCGGCACCCCCGCGCTGACCACGCGCGGCCTGGGCACAGCGGAGATGGACGAGGTCGCCGCCCTCATCGACCGTGTGCTGACCAGCACGGAGCCCGGTACCACCAGCAAGGGCGCCCCCTCCAAGGCCCAGCACATCCTCGACGCGAAGATCGCGGACGAGATCTCCCGCCGCGCCACCGATCTCGTCGCCGGTTTCCCGCTCTACCCGGAGATCGACCTCGGCTGAGGAGTTCCTCCTCGACGCGTCCCACGGCGGTCCGGCCATGTGCCGGGCCGCCGTGGGACGTCGTCAGGCGTCCAGCAGCTCCTGCCTCGGTCCCGGATCCTCCCGGTCCTCCCGCCGGCGGATCAGCGGCAACCGCGTCACGTACGGGCGCAGCACCAGGGCCAGTGCCGCTCCGGACACCAGGCCCGGTATCGCCCACCACCAGTCGGTGCCGTCGCCCGTCGCCGGCATGGCGCGGGTCTCGGAGGCCGCCGAGGCCGCACCCTGGTCCGTCCCCGCCCCGGCCTGCTCCGTCTCCCACGGTGCCGGGTAGATCCCGGGAGCCGATCCCGTGCCTGTCGTCTTGCCCATCACACCCAGCTCGAACAGGAACTTGTGCACATCCGACGGGTACTCGGCGCGGTGCCAGAGGCCGTTCGGCGTTTCGGCGAGGTGCCCCGCCGTGTGTATCCACACGTCTTGGCCCATGTCCGCCAGGAAGACCCGGTCCACGCGCCACGGTGTCACGTCGTGCACCATCCACGTCACATTGATCAGCCGGGCCGAGGCCGAGGCCGCATCCGGCGGCCTCTCACGAGTGCCCTTGCCGACGGGGCCGAGCAGTCGCTCCAGCATGCCGTACTCCTCGTCGGAGGAGTACAGCGACGCCGTTTCCTCGCTCTCCGGCGAGACCACCAGCACGCTCGTCGGCCCCCCGGCGGAGGCCGGCGACGCTCCCCACATCGTCAAGGCCAGCGCCGCAGCCACCACCACGCTCGCCGCGAGGTGTCGCATCCTTCCCGTCCACCGGTGCATCCGGACCCCCACTCGGCCGGTCGATTCCCGTGCGGCCCGCCCGTGAGCCGCCTGTCACTTCTGGTACACCGCCCGACCCGGTGGGGTTCCCAACCGGCGGCCCCCAATTCGAGACCCCACCGGAGGGCCCCACCACCCGGATTCCATGGGCTTCACGGCTTCACGGCCCCACCGACTCCGCGATCTCCAGCGCCCGCGCCTTGGACGCCTCCCCCTCCAGTCGCAGCGTCACCTCACGCGCGTTCCCCCCGTCGGCCACTCCGCCGCCCCCCGGCCACAGCAGCGTCGGCCCGGCCGTGCGTTCCTTCCGGGTGAAACGGTGACCGTCCGCGTCCACCAGCCAGAAACTCAGAAGGTGGGGCCGCGGGAACCACAGCGCCGGATCCGGCACCCCGCCACCTCCGGCGCGGTCCCCGCCCAGCGACGTCCACTCGGGCTGCTCGCGCACACTCTTGAGGAACGTGACGTCCAGCCGGGCCGGAAACTCGTCCAGCCGGATCGTGCGCCCCCGCTCCCGCCAGCACAGGCTCACCAGGAACCGGCCGCGCGGCAGAGCGCTCACCGTCACCGCGTCGGGAGCGCCCAGCGCCTTCGGCACCAGCGGCGCGAACCCCGCCTGCCGCTCCGCCCGGCCGAGCGACACCGACGGCCCGCAGTCCGGCACCTCGGCGCCCTCGGAGGGCACCGCCGACGGGTCGTAGCGCACCTCCACCCCACCGAAGCCGAACCAGTCGGACACCGCCGCCCGCACCGGGGGCGTCAGCGTGAGCACCGTCAGCAGCCCGCACAGCGTGGCGGCCAGCGACCGCCACCGTGCCCGCGTCCAGCGACGCACCACCCGCAGCCGCTCCCCGGCACCTTGCGCTGCGGCCACCGGAACAGGCACCTCCTCGGCCACTATCTGCGCCAGCACCCGCTCGACCATCGACTCGGGCCCGCCGACCCCTCCCGTCCCGTCCATGGACCGGCCGAGCGCCCGCAGCTCCTCCCTCAGTCGGGCGGCCTCGGCGCGCCGGCGCCCGACGCCGCCTCCCTCACCGCCGTACGGCTCGCTCACGTCAGGTCACCCCCTTTCCGGGGCCGGAAGTCCGGCAACAGGTGCTCCAGCTTCCGCAGGGCGCGGTTCAGACGTGATTTCACCGTGCCCCGGGGCCAGTCCAGGGCCTGAGCGGTCTCCCGCTCGTCCATCTCCAGCAGATAGCGGTAGGTGACGACCAGGCGATGCTCCTCGCTCAGCTTCTCCAAGGCGGCCGTCAGCGCGGCCCGGCGCTCCGTCTCCAGCGTCACCACCGCCGGATCCGCCGATTCCGGTATCACCGGCTCCGCCTTCACGAACGCCGCCTCACGGCCGGCGAGGGTGTACCGGCGCGTCGCCGCGCGCACGGTGTTCCTCGTCTCGTTGGCCACGATCGACAGCAACCACGGCCGGAACGCCGTGTCGTCCCGGAACCGGCCCAGCGCGCAGTACGCCTTGACGAAGGCCTGCTGCACCACGTCCTCCGCGTCCGCACCCGCCCCGAGCGCGGTGGCTGCCCTGAGCGCGATGCCCGTATGGGCCCGCACCAGCTCCGCGTACGCCTCCGGCTCCCCGGCGCGTACGCGTGCGATCACCGCGGTCTCATCGACGATGCGGCCCCCCTCCCGCGCCCCCACACTCTTGTTACACCGCCGGAGGCGGATCGGTTCCCACCTGTTTCCGGTCGGTTCCGGACCGCTCTCGGGAACCTGAGAGAATAGGGGCCATGGCCTCTGAAAGTCCTCGCGTGCTCTCCGGAATCCAGCCCACCGCAGGCTCGTTCCACCTCGGCAACTACCTCGGCGCCGTCCGCCAGTGGGTGGCCCTGCAGGAGACGCACGACGCGTTCTACATGCTCGCCGACCTGCACGCGATCACGGTCATGCAGGACCCTGCCGAGCTGCGGGCCAACACCCGGCTCGCCACCGCCCAGCTGCTGGCCGCCGGGCTCGACCCGGAGCGCTGCACGCTCTTCATCCAGAGCCACGTGCCCGAGCACGCCCAGCTCGCCTGGGTCATGAACTGCCTCACCGGCTTCGGCGAGGCCTCCCGCATGACCCAGTTCAAGGACAAGTCCGCCAGGCAGGGGGCCGACCGGGCCTCCGTCGGCCTGTTCACGTACCCGGTCCTCCAGGTCGCCGACATCCTGCTCTACCAGGCGCACGAGGTGCCGGTGGGCGAGGACCAGCGCCAGCACATCGAGCTCACCCGTGACCTCGCCGACCGCTTCAACGGCCGGTTCGGCCCGACCTTCACCGTCCCGAAGCCGTACATCCTCAAGGAGACGGCGAAGATCTACGACCTTCAGGACCCGACGATCAAGATGAGCAAGTCGGCGTCCACGCCGAAGGGCCTCATCAACCTCCTCGACGACCCGAAGGTCACCGCCAAGAAGGTGAAGAGCGCGGTCACCGACACCGACACCGTGATCCGCTACGACGTCGAGAACAAGCCGGGTGTGAGCAACCTCCTCACGGTGCACTCGACCCTCACCGGAGCGGGCATCGCCGAGTTGGAGGAGCGTTACGCCGGCAAGGGCTACGGCGCGCTGAAGACGGACCTCGCCGAGATCATGGTGGAGTTCGCGACTCCGTTCAGGGAGCGCACCCAGCAGTACCTCGACGACCCCGAGACACTCGACTCGATCCTGGCCAAGGGTGCGGAGAAGGCCCGCGCCGTCGCCGCGGAGACCCTCGCCCTGGCCTACGACCGGGTGGGCTTCCTGCCCGCCAAGCACTGACCCGGCCCCGGCCCCGGCCACCACGGAACTGAACGCGGGCCCGGCACCGATTCGTACCACCGGGTGAGCGCCGTACATCACTCCGGCTGCGCCTGCCCGGGAGCGGGCCGTGGTCGTACAGTCGGTACAAGGGCGGCCGCCTCGGCGGCCACCCGCTGTGTGCCGGACCGGCACCACCACGACAACGGAAACGACGGCTACGACGGAAACGAAGGAGACGACGTGGGGACCGTAATGATCGGTGTGTCGATCGCGGTCCCGGAGCCTCACGGCAGCCGGCTTCAGCAGCTGCGCGCGGGCTTCGGTGACGCCGCTGCTCACTGCATCCCCACGCATGTCACCCTGTTGCCGCCGACGGAGGTCGACGAGGGCGACCTGCCGGCCATCGAGACGCATCTGAGCGAGGTCGCCGCGACCGGCCGCCCGTTCCTCATGCGGCTCTCCGGCACCGGCACCTTCCGGCCACTGTCACCCGTGGTGTTCGTCCGGATCGTGGAGGGCGTCGAGGCCTGCACCTGGCTGCAGAAGCAGGTCCGCGACGCGTCCGGTCCCGTCGCGCGTGAGCTGCAGTTCCCGTACCACCCTCATGTCACCGTGGCGCACGGCATCGAGGAGGCGGCGATGGACCGCGCCTTCGAGGAACTCGCCGACTACGAGGCGCGGTGGCCCTGCACCGGATTCGCGCTCTACGAACAGGGTGCCGACGGGGTGTGGCGCAAGCTGCGGAAGTTCCCGTTCGGCTCGCTGGTGGTGCCCCCGCAGCCCGACCACACCGACCGCGGCTCCGTCACCGCGCACTGACCGACCTCCGGGCCGTGAGGACTCAGACCGGCAACCGCCGGAACACCGCCCGGGGCAGGTGCCGCAGCACCGACATCACCACGCGCAGCCTGCCCGGCACCCACACCGTCTCCGCGCGGCGGCGCAGCCCCAGCTCGACCGCCGTCGCGACCGCCTCCGGGGTGGTGGCGAGCGGTGCCCCGGGCAGAGCGGCGGTCGCCCGGGTACGGACGAAGCCGGGACGTACGACCATGACGTGCGCGCCCGTGCCGTACAGCGCGTCGCCGAGACCCTGGGCGAAGGTGTCCAGGCCGGCCTTGCTGGAGCCGTAGATGAAGTCCGCGCGGCGGGCCCGCTCGCCGGCGACGGACGACAGCACCACCAGGCAGCCGTGCCCCTGGTTCTGGAGGGCGCCCGCGCACACGAGGCCCGACGAGACCGCCCCGGTGTAGTTGGTCTGCGCGACCCGGACGGCGGCCTGCGGCGACCGCTCGTCGTGGGCCTGGTCGCCGAGGGTGCCGAAGGCGAGCAGCACCATGTCGATGTCACCGTCCGTGAAGACCTTGCCGAGGGCACTCTCGTGGGAGGCGGGGTCGAGGGCGTCGAAGGCGACGGTGCGCACCTGGGCGCCCAGGCCGCGCAACTGCTCCGCGGCCCGGTCCAGCGCGGGAGAGAGCCGGCCCGCCAGCCACACCGTGCGGGTGCGGCGGGCGATCAGCCGGCGCGCCGTGGCCAGCGCGATCTCGGACGTACCGCCGAGGACGAGCAGGGAGCGGGGCAGCCGGGCCGCGGCGGGAGCGATGCGGCCCCATCCCGTGGGAGAGACGGTGTCATCAGGCATGTCGGTGACCGTATCGCCCCTATATGGACGATTGGTTTTGAAACCTTGCGCCACTCCCCGGAACGGGTGATTAATGGGATGTCGCTCCGGACATGGGATTTCCCCCGCAGGGGCAAAGGCGGTTCATGGACTGGCTGAAGAAACTCCCGGTCGTCGGCCCGTGGCTCACGCGGCTGATGCTCACGCACGCGTGGCGGTCCTACGAGCGGATGGAGCGGGTGCACTGGACCCGGCTGGCCGCCGCGATGACGTTCACCAGCTTCGTCGCACTGTTCCCGCTGCTCACCGTCGCCGCCGCGATCGGCGCCGCCATGCTCAGCCAGGGGCAGCAGGACACCCTCCAGAAGAAGATCGCCGAGCAGGTGCCCGGCATCTCCGACCAGCTGGACATCGGGAACCTGGTGGAGAACGCCGGCACCATCGGCCTCATCGCCGGTGCCGCCCTGCTGTTCACCGGCATCGGCTGGGCCGGATCGATGCGGGAGTGCCTGCGCGCGGTGTGGGAGCTGTCCGACCCGGAGGAGAACCCCGCCCTGCGCAAGGCCAAGGACGCGGGCATCCTCGTCGGGCTCGGCGGCGCGGTCCTGGTCACCCTGGTCGCCTCCACGGTCGCCTCGACGGCGGTCGGCCGGATCAGTGACGCCATCGGGTTGGAGAAGGGCGGCTGGGGCGGGATCGTGCTGCGGGTCGCGGCCTTCGCCGTCGCCGTGGGCGCCGACTTCCTGCTTCTGCTGTACGTCCTGTCGCTGCTGCCCGGCGTCGAGCCCGCCCGCCGCAGTCTGATCGTGGCCGCGCTCATCGGCGCGGTCGGCTTCGAACTGTTGAAACTGCTGCTCAGCGGCTATATGCAGGGCGTGGCCGCGAAGAGCATGTACGGCGCGTTCGGTGTCCCGGTCGCCCTGCTGCTATGGATCAACTTCACCATGAAACTGGTCGTGTTCTGCGCCGCCTGGACGGCGACGCAGAGCCAGGAGGGAACAGCGGTCACGGACGCGGACGGCGGCGCACCAGATCCGGCAACGGCCAGCGGCGGTTGACCAGGAACGCCCCGCCCGCGAGCAGCACCAGCACCCCGCCCGTGACGCCGAGCGCGGTCCCGATGCCGCCGGCCCCGGCCGCGGCACCCGCCACCGGCTTGCTGCCCGCGGCGCCGAGCGCGCCCTCACCCGCGCCGCCCGCCTCGCCGGGGGAGGCACTGGCGGCCGGCCGGACATCGGCCTGCGCGGCGCTTCTGGGCGGCACCAGCTCACCCACCGGATCGACCTTGCCGGCTGCCTTGAACCCCCAGTCGAACAGCCTCGCGGTCTCCTTGTAGACCCTGTTGCTCTCCTTCTTCTCCGGGTTCATCACGGTGACGAGCAGGACCCTGCCGTCCTGCTCGGCGACCCCGGTGAAGGTGGCGCCCGCGTTGGTGGTGTTGCCGTTCTTCACCCCCGCGATGCCCTCGTAGACGGGAACGTCGTAGTCGCCGGACAGCAGCCGGTTGGTGTTCTGGATCTCGAAGGACTCGCGGACCTTCTTGCCCTTCTTGTTCTTCTTCGTCTCACCGGGGAAGTCCGCGCGGACGGTCGAGGCGTACTCCCGGAAGTCCTTCTTCTGCAGTCCGGAACGGGCGATCAGGGTCAGGTCGTACGCGGACGACACCTGCTCCTCGGCGTCGTAGCCGTCCGGACTCACCACGACCGTGTCGAGGGCCTGGAGCTCCTCGGCGTGCTCGTTCATCTCCTCGACGGTGTTCTCGACGCCCTTGTTCATGGCGGCCAGCACCCGCACGGCGTCGTTGCCCGAGCGGAGGAAGACGCCGAGCCACAGGTCGTGGACGGTGTACGTCTCGTCCTCCTTGATCCCGACCATGCTGGAACCGGAGCCGATACCGGCCAGGTCGGAGGACTCGACCTTGTGCTCCGACGAGCTGGGCCACTTCGGCAGCAGGGTGTCGGCGAACAGCATCTTCAGGGTGCTCGCCGGGGCCAGCCGCCAGTGCGCGTTGTGCGCGGCGAGCACCTCGCCCGACTCGGCGTCGGCGACGATCCAGGACCGGGCCGACAGGCCCTTCGGCAGCACCGGCACGCCGCTCGCGAGATTGACCTGGGTCCCCGCCTGCCCGAGCCGGGTGCCGCCCACCGTCGACATCTTCGCCGGGGGAGCGGCCTTGGAGCCGTTCGAGCCCTTCGACTCCTTCGACTCCTTCGACGGGTCGGCCGTGGCCGAGGAACCGGCCGAGGGCTCGGACGAAGGGCTGGACGACGGGCTCGGGGCCGCGAGGGCGACGGGAGCGGTCAGCGCGGTGGACAGCAATATGGCGGAAGTGACCAGCAACGAAAGCCGGATGGAGTTTTTGGGTGCGAGCACGGTCGGAAACGTACATGCAGTGCCTGAGGAAGTCCCCACTCCCTCCCCACCCCGCGAACGGAACCGGACACCGGCCGGTGATACTGGATCCATGCCGTGCCCGCCCGGGGGACGACCCCCGGAGCCCCGGCCGAATCCGGGCGCCCGGCGTTGCGATGAAAGGTCAGATCTGGTGAAACTCAGCCGCCCCGTCTCCTGGTTCCTGCTCGCCTTCGGGGTGTGGAGCTGGATCATCTGGATCACTTTCGTCAAGAACCTGGTCAAGGACGGCAGCGGGCTCGCCTTCGACGACGGCGAGCCGACGACGTATTTCTGGGTCCATCTGCTGCTGGCCGTCGTTTCCTTCGTATGGGGGACGGTCATCGGAGGCATCGGGTTGCGTGGTCTGCGCGCACTGAGCCGGACGTCACGGACGTCGTAACGGAAACCTGGGGAACACCGCACCGTGGTCATCGTCTTCGTACTCGTCGCGCTGCTGGTCCTGTCCGTCCTGGTGACGGGCAACTGGTACCTGTGGCGCCGTCTGTTCCGCGACACGACCAGGGCTCCGGGCGCCGTGCGCCGCGTCGGCGCGGTGGTGATCGCCGGAGGCTGGGCGGTGACCTTCGCGGCGTTCTTCGCCACACGCAGCGATGCCCCGTTCTGGCTCAAGCAGGTCCTGGCCTGGCCCGGCTACCTCTGGCTGGCCCTGTGCCTCTACCTGGTCCTCGCGGTCCTCGCGGGCGAGGCCGTCCGCCCGGTGCTGCGCCGGGTCCTGGAGCGCCGGGCGCGGCGCACGGCAACGCCACCGAGCCAGGAGCCGACGCCGATACCGGTGGGCGCGACGGCCGCCGCGGCCGCACGGGGAACGTCACAGCCGGCGGACGCGGACGCCCCCGCGCCGACCGGTACCACGCCCCCTGCCCCCGCCGTCGATGCCCCCGATGAACCCGATGAACCCGCCACCTCGAAGGCCCCCGCCGGTCCCTCCCGGCGGCTGTTCGTCTCCCGGGTGGTCGCCGGGGCCGCCGCCGCGGCGGCCGTCGGGACGGTCGGGTACGGAACGTACGGCGTGGTGCGCGGACCGCAGGTGAAGCGGGTCACCGTGCCGCTCGCCAAGCTGCCGCGCGCGGCGCACGGTTACCGGATCGCCGTGGTCAGCGACATCCACCTGGGGCCGGTCCTCGGCCGGGGCTTCGCGCAGAGGGTCGTCGACACGATCAACTCGACCCAGCCCGACCTGATCGCGGTCGTCGGCGACCTGGTGGACGGCACGGTCAAGGAACTCGGCCCGGCCGCGGCCCCGCTCGCGCAGCTGAAGGCACGTCACGGCTCCTTCTTCGTCACCGGCAACCACGAGTACTTCTCCGGTGCCGAGGAGTGGGTCGACGAGGTGCGCCGGCTCGGCCTGAACCCGCTGGAGAACGCGCGCACGGAACTCCCGCACTTCGACCTCGCCGGGGTGAACGACCTGGCCGGCGAGAGCGACGGCCAGGGCCCCGACTACGCGCGGGCGCTCGGCGACCGGGACCGGGCCCGCGCGTGCGTGCTCCTCGCCCACCAGCCGGTGATGGTCCACGAGGCCGTCGACCACGGCGTCGACCTCCAGCTCTCCGGCCACACCCACGGCGGCCAGCTCTGGCCCGCCAGTTACCTCGCCGCCGCCGCCAACCCGACCCTCGCGGGCCTGGACCGCTACGGCGACACCCAGCTGTACGTCAGCCGCGGTGCCGGCGCCTGGGGCCCGCCGACCCGGATCGGCGCGCCGTCGGACATCACGGTGATCGAACTGGCGTCGAAGCAGACCTGACGGCCGCACCGCAGGCTCCCGGGGACCGCCCCGGGCTTGCGGTGCGGCCCCCGGGACCCCGGGCCCCCGGGCCCGCGGTGCCGCCCCGGGGTCGTCCGGTCGGCCGGTCGGACCGACGGCGTGAGGGCCTGCACGCCTTCCCTCCCCTCCCCCGAGCTCCCGGAGCAGGGAACCCCGTACCCGGGCCACCGCATCGGCGCTCTTTCCGGCGTCGCGGCGGGTTGCACCGACCCACCGCCGGACGCGCGGGCCGCGTCCACCCGCACCGGACAGGTCCCAGCCGGGCCCGGGTTTCCCCCGTCGGGCCACGGAGACCGTATCGGCGACGGCCCGTGCGGTGATCGGGACGGGCTCCAGGGCGCTCCCCGGAACAGGCCGCGCCTCCCCGGCGGTGCCGGTGGCGCTGTGCGTCCCGTCCGGCCCCTCCCTCGCCGCGTTCAGCCCCTCCCTCGCCGGCACCGCCGCCTCCGCCCGTACCGGCGGTGTCACCGTCACCTGCCCCAGCCCTCGCCCGGGGCAGGTGACGGTGCTCGGCGGCCCGCCGGTGCACGACGTGGAACTCGCCCCCGGCGAGGGGGACGCCGTCAACCGACCGGACCGGGGCGCCCGTCGCTGCCGGAGGGCGTCCCGTGAGGATTTTCTTTGTTCCCGGCGGGTGCTCCACGGGCCGTCCCGTCGTTTCCGGGGGGTGCCCCCCGGTCCTTCGCCGGGTCCGGCAGCATCTTGGTCATCCCCGGCAGGAACTCCGTGAACATGTCGTGGACCTCGCGGACCAGCGGGCGCAGGACCCGGAAACGGGCCAGGGCGACGCCCCGCGCGGTGATGCGGGCGCCGCGCTCGGCGAGGCGGTAACTGCGTTCACGGCCCTCGGTACGGTCGAAGATCCAGTACAGGACGAGACCCATCTGCGCCAGCCACATCAGCTCCGGCAGCGCCTCCCGCAACTCCGGGGGCACCTTGGCCCTGGAACCGGCCAGCACCTCCTGATGGACGCTGATCGCCTCCCTGCGCGCGTGCTCCGACTCGGGGGAGAAGGGGCTGAGCGGGCTGTCCGGGTCGGCGGCGTTCTTGAAGAACTGCACCGCGAACTCGTGGTACGGCGTGGCGATGTCCAGCCACGCCTTCAGCACGCCCGCGAACCGGGCCTCCAGGTCGGTCTCGTGCTCCAGGGTCTCCCGGGCCACCCGCTGGTGCTCGGCGGCGATCCGGTCGTAGAACCCCTGGATCAGGTGTTCCTTGCCCTCGAAGTAGTAGTACGCGTTGCCGACGGAGACCCCGGCCTCCGCGGCGATGGCCCGCATGGTCGTCCTGTCGTACCCGCGCTCCTGGAACAGCCGCATGGCCGTCTCCAGGATCAGGGCGCGGGTCTGCTCGGACTTGCTGAGTGCGGCACCGTCACCGGGACCGTCGTTCTTCACGGACACGGACAGAGCTTAGGGCCTCTCGTATGGATCAGGCCGGGCTCGCGGGGTCCGGCACCGCGCCTCGCCGCGTTGTCGTCGGTCCCCAGGGCCCTGCCCTGGCTTCCTCCTGCGCCTTGCGAGCCCCCCACTGTCTGAAGGGCGTGGGCGGTGCTCCCAGCACCGGGCCCCGCTCCCTGATCCGGCTTGATCCGGCCTGATCCGGCCCGATCCGGCCCGGTCCAAGCGAAAGACCCTGGGGCCTGCCGTTGGGACATGCCGGGCTCGCGGGCCCCCTGTGGCCGCGGGGCCGCGCCGACGAGGGGTGCGGCACCCGTGCCGACCGCCGCTACGGCCGTCGGCCCAGTTGCGGGCGCTTGGTGTAGTCGGTCAGGCCGACCACGTTCCCCCAGGGGTCGGCGAACTCGACGGTCCAGCCGGTGGCGCTCGAGAACGGCCCGTCGAGCAGACCGATCCCAGCGCTCTCCAGCGCCTCGGCGGCGACGCGGGCGTCCGGCACCTCCAGCCACATCCGAGCGGAGGGCCAGGCCGGTGGCCGGCAGCCCAGGCCCTCCTCGTGCCGCAGCAGTACCCCGGGCGTCTCACCGCCCACCTTCAGCAGGACGATCCCGGCCTCGTCCAGCCGGAAGCCGACCGGGAACCCGGCCCGTTCGTAGAATCCGACGGCCTCGTCGAGGTCCCCGACGGGCAGCAGCACATGGTCGAACCCAAGCAGTTCGTAGGACTCATCGTCTGACATGACGTCACATTAGGCGGTATCTGTACAAAGTGGGCAGAAGTGGTGGTTGGGCGGCGGAGGGTCACTCGTCCGGGTGGGCGGCCGCCGCCGGGATCCGACTTCTCATTACCGCTCGAGTCCTGCAAGATGACCGACAGTTATCCGTATCTTTCAGGAGAGACCCACTGTGAGCGAGCAGCCGCAGCAGCCGTCCACGCCGCCCGGCTTCGGCCCCCCGAACTTCGACAAAGCCGGCCCGTCCGGCCCCTACGGCTACCCGCAGCCCGGCCCCCAGCAACCCGCCGATGGCCCCCAGCAGCCCGCCGGCGGCCCCCAGGCTCCCGGCGGCTACCCGCCGCCCCCCGGTGCCTATCCGCCGCCCCCCGGCGGATACCCGTCCCCGCCCGGGTTCCAGCAGCCCCCCGGGTTCGCCTTCGACCCGAGCGCGCCCTACGGGTACGACCCCTACGGGCGTCCCTACTCCGACAAGTCGAAGATCGTCGCCGGTATCCTCCAGCTTTTCCTCGGCTCGTTCGGCATCGGCCGCTTCTACACGGGCTCGGTCGGCATCGGCATCGCCCAGCTGCTCACCTGCGGCGGGCTCGGCTTCTGGGCGCTGATCGACGGCATCATGTACCTGGTCAGCAACGACCGCACGGACGCCCAGGGGCGGATCCTGCGTGGCTGAACAGGCCCGTCCGGTCCCGTCCCGGGGGCACTCGCGGTGGCATCCCGCGGCTGCCCCCGTCGCGGTGCTGGCGGCGGGTGCCGTGGGCGCCGCCTACTTGTGGGGCACCGACCCGCACGAGCCGGGTCACCTCCTGCCCCGATGCCCGCTGCGGGCCGTCACCGGCCTGCTGTGCCCGGCGTGCGGCGGTACGCGCATGGTGTACGACCTGATGCACGGCCAGTTCGCCGCCGCCTGGCTGGACAACAGGGCCCTGCTGCTCGCCGCGCCGTTCGCGCTGGCGCTGTGGGGGCGTTGGACGCTGGAGGGGTTGCGCGGCCGTGCCTGGGCGCCCCGGATCGCGCCCTGGGCCCAGGTGTTGATCCTCGCGGCGGCGGTGGCCTGGACGGTGGCCCGCAACCGCATGTGAAAAGTGCGGGAACCGGACCGGATTGATCACGGAACGGGAACATTCGACTCCCCGCTCATCCGTTCGAAGAAAATGCCCCATGCGTTCCTCTCGCGCAGGGGGGACGGTTTGCGAACCGGTGGGGTGCGGCGCCATGGTCGCGCGCATCCGTACGCGTGTCCTCGGTACTTCCTCCTGAGCCGTCCGGGCAAGCCGCCCGGCCCGTCCCACCCCGTTCCAGGAGCAGCGCCATGACCGTTCCCGCCGGCCCCCAGGCCCCCTACGGCTACGACCCGCAGGGCCGTCCCTACTCCGACAAGTCGAAGATCGTCGCCGGTATCCTCCAGATATTCCTGGGGACCCTGGGCATCGGCCGCTTCTACGTCGGTTCCGTGGGCATCGGCATCGCCCAGCTGCTCACCTGCGGTGGCCTCGGCCTCTGGGCGCTGATCGACGGCGTCATGTTCCTCGTGAGCAACGACCGCACCGACAAGCAGGGCCGCGTTCTTCGCGGCTGACGCGGCATCGGCCGCTCCGGCGGCCGGCGAGGCGCCCGCACAGGCGCGG
>NZ_JBHSPC010000037.1:0-16946 GCF_042656345.1 Streptomyces incanus | reverse complement strand
TGTGCGGGGAAAGGCGTCAGAAGCGGCGGGTGATGAGCGCCCGCTTCACTTCCGCGATCGCCTTGGTGACCTCGATGCCGCGCGGGCACGCGTCCGTGCAGTTGAAGGTCGTACGGCAACGCCACACGCCGTCACGGTCGTTGAGGATCTCCAGGCGCTGCTCACCGGCCTCGTCACGCGAGTCGAAGATGAACCGGTGCGCGTTGACGATGGCGGCCGGGCCGAAGTACTGGCCGTCGTTCCAGAACACCGGGCACGAGGACGTGCAGGCGGCGCACAGGATGCACTTCGTCGTGTCGTCGAAGCGCTCGCGGTCCTCGGCGGACTGCAGCCGCTCGCGCGTCGGCTCGTTGGTCTCCTTCGTGATCAGGAAGGGCATCACGTCCCGGTACGCCTGGAAGAACGGCTCCATGTCCACGACCAGGTCCTTGAGGACCGTGAGGCCCTTGATGGCCTCGATCGTGATCGGCTTCTCGGGGTTGAGGTCCTTGATCAGCGTCTTGCACGCCAGGCGGTTCCTGCCGTTGATCCGCATGGCGTCGGAGCCGCAGATGCCGTGGGCGCAGGAACGGCGGAAGGTCAGCGTGCCGTCCTGATCCCACTTGATCTTGTGCAGCGCGTCGAGGACACGCTCCTTGGGGTCGATCTCCAGCTGGAAGTCTTCCCAGACCGCCTCGTCGGAGACCTCCGGGTTGAACCGGCGGATCCGGAAGGTCGCGGTGATGTACGGGGAGTCGCCGAAGCCGGGCTCGGGCGATCCGGCCGCTTCCGCCTTGTCCATAACAGGGGTAGCCATCAGTACTTACGCTCCATCGGCTGGTAGCGGGTCTGGACGACCGGCTTGTAGTCGAGCCGGATCGACTCGGCGCCGTCGTCGCCCACCTCGCGGTACGCCATGGTGTGGCGCATGAAGTTGACGTCGTCCCGGTTCGGGTAGTCCTCGCGGTAGTGGCCGCCGCGGGACTCCTTGCGAGCGAGCGCGGACGTGGCCATGACCTCGGCCAGATCGAGCAGGTTGCCCAGCTCGATCGCCTCCAGCAGGTCGGTGTTGAACCGCTTGCCCTTGTCCTGGATGGAGACGTTCAGGTAGCGCTCGCGCAGCTCCGCGATCTTCTCGACCGCCGTCTTGATCGTCTGCTCGGTGCGGAACACCATGACGTTGGCGTCCATGGTGTCCTGCAGCTCGCGGCGGATCTCGGCCACCCGCTCGGTGCCGGTGGAGGACCGCAGCCGCTCGATCTGCCCGACGACGAAGGACTCCGGGTTCTCCGGCAGCTCGACGAAGTCGACGGTGTGCGCGTACTCGGCGGCCGCGATGCCGGCCCGCTTGCCGAACACGTTGATGTCCAGCAGCGAGTTGGTGCCCAGCCGGTTGGCGCCGTGCACCGACACACAGGCGACCTCGCCCGCCGCGTACAGGCCGGGGACGACGGTGGTGTTGTCCGCCAGCACCTCGCCCTGGACGTTCGTCGGGATGCCGCCCATGGCGTAGTGCGCGGTCGGCTGGATCGGGATCGGGTCCGTGTACGGCTCGATGCCCAGGTAGGTCCGCGCGAACTCCGTGATGTCGGGCAGCTTGGCGTCCAGCTGCTCCGGCGGGAGGTGGGTGAGGTCCAGGTAGACGTGGTCGCCCTCGGGGCCGCAGCCGCGGCCCTCACGGATCTCCGTGTAGATGGACCGGGACACGACGTCGCGCGAGGCGAGGTCCTTCATGACCGGCGCGTACTTCTCCATGAAGCGCTCGCCGTCCTTGTTGCGCAGGATGCCGCCCTCACCGCGGGCGCCCTCCGTCAGCAGGATGCCCATGCGCCAGATGCCGGTCGGGTGGAACTGGAAGAACTCCATGTCCTCCAGCGGCAGCCCGCGCCGGTACACGGCCGCCTGGCCGTCACCGGTCAGGGTGTGCGCGTTGGACGTCACCCGGAAGAACTTGCCGGTACCCCCGGAGGCGTAGATCACGGACTTCGCCTGGAAGACGTGGATCTCGCCGGTGGCCAGCTCGTACGCCACCACACCGGCCGACTTCTTGACGCCGTCGACCTCGGTGATCAGCTGGTCCAGGACGTAGAACTCGTTGAAGAACTCCACGCCCTCCTTGACGCAGTTCTGGTACAGCGTCTGGAGGATCATGTGACCGGTGCGGTCGGCCGCGTAGCAGGAGCGGCGGACCGGGGCCTCGCCGTGGTTGCGGCTGTGGCCGCCGAAGCGGCGCTGGTCGATGGTGCCGTCCGGGGTGCGGTTGAACGGCAGGCCCATCTTCTCCAGGTCGAGAACGGAGTCGATGGCCTCCTTCGCCAGGATCTCGGCGGCGTCCTGGTCGACCAGGTAGTCACCGCCCTTGACCGTGTCGAAGGTGTGCCACTCCCAGTTGTCCTCCTCCACGTTGGCCAGCGCGGCGGCCATGCCGCCCTGCGCGGCGCCCGTGTGGGAGCGGGTGGGGTAGAGCTTGGTCAGGACGGCGGTACGGCTGCGCTTCGTCGACTCGATGGCCGCGCGCATGCCCGCGCCACCGGCGCCGACGATGACGGTGTCGTACTTGTGGATCTTCATGATTCTCGCAGCCCCGTGCCTAGCGGATGTTCGGGTCGAAGGTGAAGATCACCAGCGTGCCCAGCAGGATGGTGAACACCGTGGCGGTGTAGAGCAGGCCCTTGAGCCACAGCCGGGTGTTCGCGCGTTCCGCGTAGTCGTTGATGACCGTGCGCAGGCCGTTCGCGCCGTGCAGCATCGCGAGCCAGAGCATCAGCAGGTCCCAGACCTGCCAGAACGGCGAGGCCCAGCGGCCCGCCACGAAGGCGAAGCCGATCTTGGAGACGCCGCCGTCCAGCACGAGCTGGATCAGCAGGTGCCCGATGACCAGGACGACCAGGACGACGCCGGACAGGCGCATGAACAGCCAGGCGGCCATCTCGAAGTTGCCCCGGGTGGTCTTCGGGGACTTCTTGGTCCGCTGGCGCGGGGGCTCGATGACCGGCGCCGGGTTGTCGACCGAGTAGAGCGACGCGCCCTCGACGGGGCCGATGCCCGAAGCGGTGGATTCAGTCGTGGACATTGGCGTCAGCTCCCGAACAGTTCACGAGCGGCGTGGCCGAGCACGGGGTAGAGCGCCCCGAGCATCAGCACGACCCACACGGCGACGACGGTCCAGAGCATCTGCTTCTGGTACCGGGCGCCCTGGACCCAGAAGTCGACGGCGATGACACGCAGGCCGTTGAGCGCGTGGAAGAGGATGGCGGCGACGAGGCCGTACTCCAGCAGCGCGACGATCGGCGTCTTGTACGTGGCCACGACGGTGTCGTAGGCCTCCGGGGACACTCGCACGAGGGCGGTGTCCAGCACGTGGACGAACAGGAAGAAGAAGATGAGGACGCCGGTGACTCGATGAGCCACCCAGGACCACATTCCTTCCCGGCCGCGGTACAGCGTTCCAGCCGGCACGGAATTTTCCTCCGGGAGCGGGGGTTGGGGCCGCGCCGGCTTTCTCCGGGTCGGTCGGGCCCGGCCGGGTACGGTCCACCGGCCCCCAGCATCGTAGCCACGTATGGCCGCGTGGCGGACAGGGGCCCTGCCGCTGTGCTCGAACTGGCACGCTTACGGGCTAGAGGGGCGGGCCGCGGGACGGGTGCGGGGACGGGTTCCGAGGTGCCGCCGAGGGGGGCTTTGGGCGGCTTGATGCGGCTTGATGGGGGCTTGGCTGTCGCCTCCGGGCGGGTGTCGCGGCCTGTCAGTGGCCCGTCGGCGGTCCGTCGTTCGTGAGGAGGGCGGCCAGGCGACCCCGGGCCAGGCGCCGGAGTTCCTCCGCCGCCACCAGGCGCTCCTCCTCGGGATCGTTGGCCAATCGTGACCGGATGCCTTCGAGTACGTGGTCCAGGACCTCGTCCGGCTTCAGACCGTCGACGCAAATGACGAACGGATGTCCGAAACGGCTCTGGTAGGCCGCGTCGGCCGCGTTCAGGGCCGTATGGGCGGCGGAGTAGGCGTCCGCCGGGAGACCGGGGAGGGCTTCCGCGGCCAGCGCGTCGGCGCGGTCCGCGCGGGGCAGGTCGTAGGCCGCCTCGTCCGCCGCCGCCAGGAGGGCTTCCAGGTCCGGATACGGGCGGTGGGTCGCGACGCGCGCGGCCCAGCGAGGACTGTGCAGGCAGGCCAGCAGGGCGCTCTCGGCGTCCTCGGTGGGCGCGGCGTTGAAGTGGTCCAGTCCGGACGGGGCGCCGGGGGCGTCGGGCGCCCCGGGTGCTCCGGGGGTGCCGCGCGACTGTCCGGGTATGGCGACACGGTCGGGGAGATGCGGGAGACGGTGCGCAGGCAGCGTGGGTCCTCGGGGCGTCACGTGTGTGTCGATGTGGGGAAAGGAGTGGGGTTGAGTGGCAGATGGTGTGAGAGTTGTGCCGACACGTTATCGAGTGAGTCCATGACGTGTCCGATCGATAGTCGAGATTCACCCGGACGGGAGAGTTTCGGAACAGCTCATCGACGTCCGTCATCCGGATGGGCCGTAGGTTGGGCGTGTGAGTCAGCACAGGCAGCACAGGCGTCGTCCGTCCGCGCACCAGGTGAGGCAGCGGCGGATGCTGGTCGTGGCCCTCGCGGCGGGAGTGGTGGTCGCGGCGTCCGGCGTGGGCATCGGCCTCTGGGCGACGTCGGACGACGGCGGTCCGGCCGGTTCCGCCGCCTCCCGCTCCGGAGGCACGGCGGGTTCGCCGCCGGCCGGGGAGTCCGAGCCGAGCCCCACCCGTTCCTACCCCTTGTCCCAGGCGCCCCGGACCATCCCCGCCGTCCGTGACCACAGTGCCGAGCGCGGCCCCGGCTGGCGGCCCGAGCGCGGCCACCGGGTGGTTGTCGGCGATCCGGCGCTGGCGGACGAGGGCCGCCTCGTAGCCGGCGAGCTGGGCCTGACGTACGCGGGGGAGAAGAACGACGAGCGGGCCGGGGACCTGCGCCTGGAGCTGAACAAGGGCAAGGGCGCGAACCCCGAGTCGTACACGATGACCGTGCGGGGCGGGCGGGTGACCGTCAGCGCTCCCTCCGAGGCGGGCGTCTTCTACGGCACCCGCACCCTCAAGCAGCAGATCCGCGGCGCGAAGACCGCCCCCGAGGGGGTCGTGCGCGACGAGCCCGCCAAGCAGCGGCGCGGGATGATGCTGGACATCGCGCGCAAGTACTTCACCGCCGACTGGATCGAGGACCGGGTCCGTGAGCTCGGCGACCTGAAGTTCAACGAACTGGGTCTGCACTTCTCCGACGACCAGGGCTTCCGGATCGCGTCCGAATCGCACCCGGAGATCGTGTCCGACCAGCACCTGACCAAGGCACAGGTCAAGCGGATCGTCGACCTCGCCGCGAGCCGGCACATCACCGTCGTGCCCGAGATCGACTCGCCCGGACACCTCGGTGCGGTCATCGCCGCCCACCCCGGCCTCCAGTTGCGCAACGCGGGCGGCGGGGCGGTGCGCGGCGCGATCGACATCTCCGATCCGAAGTCCGCCGAGATCGTCGACGACCTGCTGAACGAGTACGCGGAGCTGTTCCCCGGCTCGCAGTGGCACCTCGGCGCCGACGAGTACCAGGCACTGGTGGTGCCCGACCCCGAGGTGTCGTTCCCGGGACTTGCCGCCGCCGCGCGGAAGGAGCACGGCTCCGGCGCCACCATCGAGGACCTGGCCACGAGCTGGCTCAACGACCGCGCCGACACCGTCCGCGCCCACGAACGCACGCTCCGCGCCTGGAACGACGGCTTCTTCGAGGACGGTTCGGTGCGGGCCGCGAAGGACATCCAGGTCGCCTACTGGACCGGCAAGGAGATCGGCGCCCGGCAGCCGGCGAACTATCTGAGCGAGGGCCGCGAGGTCCTCAACTACAACGACGAGTTCCTCTACTACGTGTTGGGTGAGCCGAACGACTTCGTCTACCCCACGGGGGAGCGGATCTACGAGCAGTGGACGCCGCGCGTGCTGCGCGGCACCACCGCCGTGCCCTCCCGGTACGACGGTCAGATCCTCGGCGGGTCCTTCGCCATCTGGTGCGACCTGTCCGGTTCGCAGAGTGAGGCCCAGGTCGCGGCCGGGATCAGGATGCCGCTGCGGGCGACCGTGCAGAAGCTCTGGGACCCGGCCGAACCGGCACTGTCCTGGGCGGAGTTCCGGAGCCTGGCGGACGAGGTGGACTGAGCCGGACCGGGTGGGGTGGGTTTCGGTTGGTTCCGGTGGGTTCCGGAGGGGTCTTTACCTGCTGGTCCTCGAAGTCGGTTAAGTGAGCGTAACCGTGTGTGCGTGAGTGTCGTTGTCAGAGCGTGAATCTGACGGAATGGGCGAAGACGCAGGGCGTGCATCCGCAGACCGCGTATCGCTGGTTCCGTGAGGGAACATTGCCGGTACAAGCTCAGCGGGTCGGGCCGCGCACGATCCTGGTGACCATCGACGCGAACGCCACACCCGAGGCCGTCGGCGGTCTGGGCCTGTATGCCCGCGTCTCCTCGCACGGTCAGAGAACCGATCTGGAACGCCAGGTGGCTCGGCTGTCGGCGTGGGCGGCGAAGGCCGGTCACCGGGTCGTTCGCGTGGAGGCGGAGATCGCCTCAGGGATGGGCGGATGCCGTTCCAAGGCCCGGCGTCTGCTGGCCGATCCGCACGTGACCTGCGTGGTGGTCGAGCACAAGGACCGGCTCGGCCGGATGAACATCGAGCTTGTCGAGGCCGCCTTGTCCGCGACGGGCCGTCGCCTGCTGGTGCTGGACGACGGCGAGGTCGAAGACGACCTGGTGCGGGACATGGTGGAGGTGCTGACCTCGTTCTGCGCCCGCCTGTACGGGCGCAGGTCGGCGAAGAACCGCGCCCGCAAGGCACTGGAAGCCGCCGAACATGGCTGACCGCCGCACCGGACGCGCCGTTCGTCGCTCTCGGCGCGTCCGGTGTGGCGGTACGCACCCGCCTCAAGGACCTCACGCCCGAGGACGAGAAGGTGCTCAGGCTGGTGGGCGTGCACCTCGGATCGCTCGCGTCGAAAGACCTCAAAGCCCGCTGCATGGACGGACTTGAACACTCCACCGACACATGGGCGGCGCGGAAGCGGGAGCTGACGGCCCAGTCGTCCTCGCGGTGGGCGGGAAGTATCACCAAGGCCACACACGACCAATGGGCACTGGCCCGGCGCGGACAGACAGCGCACCTTCAGTCTCTCGAAGCCGACGTCCGGACGATCCGGCACCGCCTGTCGCTCCCGGTCGGCGAGAAGGGCGGCAAACGCGCTCCGGGCGGCTACCGCTCCGCCCACGAATGGTTTCACAAGACGCGCCGCCTTCATGTCCTCGAAGACCGACTCGACAAGGTCCGCGCCGACCGTGACAACGGCGTCGTACACGTGACGCGGGGCGGTAAACGCCTGCTGGGCACCCGCCACCACCTCGACGAGGCGCAGCTCACCGGGACCGAATGGCGCGAACGCTGGGAGGCGGAGCGCTGGTTCCTCGCCGCTGACGGGGAGTCCGGCAAAAGGTTCGGGAACGAGACGATCCGTATCTCGCCCGACGGCGAAGTGTCGATCAGGCTCCCGGCCCCGCTCGCCGACCTGGCGAATGCCAGGCACGGCCGGTACGTACTCGCCGCGAAGGTGCGCTTTTCTCACCGGGGCGAGGAGTGGGCCGACCGTGTGGAAGCCAACCGGGCGGCCGCCTACCGCATCCACTACGACGTGCGGCGTGGGCGCTGGTATGTGACGGCCTCCTGGCAGATCCCGCCGACGAAGACCGTCCCGATGGAAGCAGCCCTCGCCCACGGCGTGATCGGTGTGGACACCAACGCCGATCACCTGGCCGCGTGGCGCCTCGATGCCCATGGGAACCCGATCGGCCGTCCCCGCCGGTTCGACTACGAGCTGTCCGGCAGCGCGGACCATCGTGACGCCCAGGTGCGGCACGCCCTGTCGCGGCTGCTGAACTGGGCCAGGTCCTGCGGCGTCACAGCCATCGCAGTCGAAGACCTCGACTTCACGGCGGAGAAGACCCGCGAGAAGCACGGCCGCCGACGCCGCTTCAGACAGATGATCTCCGGCATACCCACCGGCAGGCTCCGCGCCCGGCTGGCCTCCATGGCCGACGCCACAGGTATCGCGATCATCGCCGTGGACCCGGCGTACACCAGCAAGTGGGGCGCCCAGCACTGGCAGAAGCCGATGGCCACCCCCACTCGTAAGACCACCCGGCACGATGCCGCGAGCATCGCGATCGGGCGACGCGCCCAAGGACATCCGATCCGGCGACGGACGACACCGCCCCGTGCACACCAGAGCGATGCGCACGGGCATCGGACCGTCCAGGCCCGACCGGCGGTCCCTGGGGGTGAGGGACCCCGCCCCCGCACTCCCGGACCACGGACACGATCCGTGCCGCCGGACGCGGCGAGAACGCGGGCGACCAGGACATCCAAAACCGTTCGGGGTGTCCGCAGTGACCGGATATGGGTCCAAGACTCACTCCTGCTCACTGATTAGGAACGGTTTCGCGGGATGGATCACGGCATATTCCTGCGAACCCCCGTACGACTGTGGTGGTCTTCTGACGAGCCGAAACCGATACACCGGGGGGGATGCCGGCACATGGGCTACTGGGGGTATTTCGTCGTGGGCCGTGACGAGCGGCCGCTTGCCGAACGGGACGCGCTGGCCGGTGCCCGGGGGATGACCCTGCGCACGTCGGCCCCGGGCGGATGGCAGGTCTGGGAGTACCCGAGCGGCGACGGCGGCATAGGGAACATGAACGACCTCGCCGAGGAGACCGGCGCACCCGCGCTGTTCGGCTACGTGATGAACAGCGACTGCGTGGTGGTGGAGGCGGCGGCACTTCAGAGCGGCGCCTGGACGACCTGCCTGGCGCGGTCCGCGATGGCGGACTACCTCGGCGCCCCGGCGGGCGGCACCGGCGGGGCGGACGGCGTCGAGGGCGCGGAGGGCGTGGTGCGGGACGGGCTCACGCTGGAGGACTACTTCCTGGAGCCGCGTGACGCCGCCGACCGGGCCGTCGAGTGGGCCGCCGAGGCCGGACACACCGTGTCCGTGGAGGAACTGGTCGAGGTGCTGACCGCCGACCCCGATCCCCTGGCCGAAAACTTATTCCTCAGATTGCTCGACCGGCTGGGAATCGTCCCTCTGTGACATTCCTGGGCCGTCGCACGCAGTAAGGGAAAGTGCGGCCTCCGTACCGGTGAGGTCCATGAAGAGCCTCTTCAGAGGCCTGTGAAGACCCGCTGAGGAGACGTGGATGAGCCTGGTGGAACTGATCGCGCAGGCCGACGAGCGAGGGCTGGCCGCGAGTGGGATGGCTTGTTTGGATCGCTGCATGCCGTTGCTGGGCGGTGGCGACGAGACGCTGCGCCCCCTGTGGGGGAGCCTCGCCGAGGATGCCGCCGCCGAGGAATGGGCCGAGCGGCTGGAGCAGACCCGCGGCAAGCTCGCCGCAGCGGACGGCGCGCACGGAGTCGAGGCGACGGCGCTCGCGCACCGGATGCTCACCACCGCTCCGGCGGAGCGCTCCACCGCCGCACTGCGCGTGTGGGCCCACGCCTGCTCGGTCGCCGCGCTGCGGGTCCACCGCATCCTGGACGGCGCCGATCCCGCCGAGGACGTGACGGACGCGGTCGAGGCAGCCCGCGAGGGCCGTACGGAAGATCTGCCACTGTCACCGCTCTGCGCCGCCGAACTGCGCCGCCAGATCACCGTCCTGGAGGTTCTGGCCGGTCACGGCCCGGCCGGGCTGCGGCGCGCGCTGGAGGTCTCGACGGAGGGCCGGCGCGTCCTGGTCGCGGCCCTCTCCCGCCGGAACCGCAGGGAGGGCTGACCGGGGCGGGGCGAGTGACCGGGGCGGGACGGCCGCCGCCGGTTCATAGGAGTAACCACTTCACCACCGCCTCGTGCCGCTGCGCCGTGCGCGCGTAGAACGCGGTCAGGTCGCGGTGGGCCGCCGCGAAGACGCCGCGTGCTTGCTGCTCCATGCCCGGGCCGCCGTAGCGCGGGACGATCCGGGCACGGGCCCGCTGCCACAGCGCGTCGAAGTCGGCGTTCTTCAGGAAGCCGGCGACGCGGCCGGCCTGTGCCGCGGTGAGCAACAGGAACGGCGGCCGGTCAGGACCGGGCGGGGAGACCGGCCGGCCACCGAGCACGACGTGCGCGGGCGGTCCGTCCGGTGCGTGCGGCGAGGGGACGCCCGCGTAGAGGAACTCGTGGTCGAGGTAGCCCTTGTCGAGGACCTCCTCGCGGTGCCGGCCGATGCGTTCGCGCACGGTGCCCCAGTCGTCCTCGAACAGCCGCAGCAGCCAGACAGGGCTGTTGCGCAGGGCCGGGGGCGGCACGGCGCGGAAGTGGAAGTACGTACTCATCGAAGACATGAGCGCAGCCGGGCCCCGATCCGTCACCCCGACGTCGATCGCCCTGTCGCCCGCCGGGCCGGACGCCCGCGGGAACGGCCGCTCCTGTGAGCGCGCCGTGGCGGAGCCGGGGCGGTTCTGCGCCGGTTGCCCGCGACCGCGCACATCCGGGTGACGAAACCGCGGGCCGGAGCGCTCTATCGAGTGTGACGACTGCGACAACTACGGCGACTGAGACCGCGACGACCGCGACGACCGCGGCGACACAGCAGGAGCCCCGGCCCTCGGCCGCGGCCAAGCCCGTGCGGTGGGCGGCGGACACCGTGACGGCGATGCGCGAAGGGGCGCGGCTGCGCCTCGACTACTCGGCGCGCAGTCTGTGGAGCGTCGACCGCGCCATCGAGGACATACGCGGGGAGTCGGCCCCGTACGCCGCCATGGAGACGGTGCTGCGCGGGTTCGGCGCCTACGCCGGTGAGGTGATCGTGCGTCAGTCCGGTGGCGAGTGGTGGGCCTCGGGCGGCGAGCGCTGGGTCCGTACCCCCGACGGCCGCCTCTGGGACCCGATGGAGGAGGCCCGCCGCTGCTACACGGCCGAGGGATCCCTGCGCCTGCTGTGCCGGGACGCGTCGAGCGGGGACCGCTGAGGTGACGGGCGTCACCGCCGGCATGCCTCGGCCGTGGGGCGTGCCGGTCTCCGTGCTGGTTACGGCGTCAGGGCCTGGCCCTGACGGGCGCCCCTCGGGGTGTCCGGGTTCATCGCCCGACCGTCCGGTGGCCGACTCGCCCTGCCGGACTCGGCTCCGCCGGCCGGTCGGCGGGACGCACGGGGCAGCTGACGAGCTGTGACATTTTCGTGGCGCCGGACGCTGATGACCGTGGGGCCGTGGGCACGACCCGACGTGGCGCGCCGGACGGCTGCGGTACGGACCGGTACGGACGAGGACAGTTCTTGGGCAAGGGAGGGCAACCCCGCCGCGCACAGGCGCACGACGGGGAACTGGGCGCGGCCGTCGCGCGGGCCCAGGACGGTGACGAGGCCGCCTTCGCCGTGGCCTACCGGCTCGTGCAGCCCAGACTCCTCGGCTACGTGCGCGGACTGGTCGGCGACGACGCGGAGGACGTGACCTCGGACGCCTGGCTGGAGATAGCCCGTGACCTCGGCCGGTTCAAGGGCGACGGAGCGGGGTTCCGGGGCTGGACGGCGACCATCGCCCGGCACCGGGCACTGGACCACCTGCGCCGGCAACGGGCGCGGCCACGGCCCTCGGCGCTGGAACAGGACGTGCTGGACCTCCCCGGCCCGCAGAGCACGCACGACCAGGCGCTGGAGGCCATCTCCACCGAGCGCGCCCTGGAACTGGTCGCCGGGCTGCCCCGGGACCAGGCCGAGGCCGTCCTGCTGCGCGTGGTCGTCGGCCTCGACGGCCCCGCCGCCGCCCGCGTTCTCGGCAAGCGGCCGGGCGCGGTACGGATGGCCGCGTACCGGGGTCTGAAACGCCTGGCCAGGCAGGTGGGCGGCGAAAGTGTGACGGATGCGGCCTCCCGGACGCTGGGTGAGTCGAAGTGACCGGTGACCGGGACGGCGCGTGACGGCGGACGGGGCCACTTCGTGACGCACGGCCGGTTCGGCGGTCTGAACAAGCCGGACGTGCGGAACGTATGCGTCGGTCGGACGACACCGCCCGGCCGGGCGAACGGACCGAGTGGACCGAACGGGTTGAACGGGTTGAACGGGGACGGATGCGGACATGGGTGAACGGAGGAGCGACGGCGGGACACCCGGCCGTCGGCGTGTGCGCCCTGAGGCCACGTCGCAGGGCCACCGCACGGACCGACAGGGCCGCCCCGGTTCCGCCTCCGGCTCCGTTCGGCATCCTGCCCGTGACGCCGTCGGCCCCGGCGCCCTCGGCATCGAGTCCCTGCTCGCCGAAGCCCTGATCCGGGACGGTGTCGACGCCGGGTCCGAACAGCGGGCCGTGGCCGCGTTCCGGGAGGCGCGGGAGGCGGGCGCGCATCGCACCCGCACCCGGCGCCGCGACGACTGGCGCCCCCGGGAGCCGCGCCTCGGCCGTTTCTCGGTGAAGGCCACCCTCTCCGTCCTGGTCGTCGGCCTCAGCCTGGGCGGGGTCGCCGTAGCGGGGATCGGTGCGGCCGGGAGGGCGACGGACGGTTCCCGGGAGGGCGGGGCCCGACCGCCGGCACCGGCGGTCACCTCCGTCCCGTCCGAGGACCTGTCCGAGGACCCGTCCGCGGGCCGGCCCCCCGCCGCCGCCGGCCCGGACGCGGGCCCGGACGCCGGCCCGGACGCGGGTTCCGGCCCCGCCACCCCGGAGCGCGCGCTCCGGGCCAAGGATACCGAGGCCCACTGCCGCGCGTACGAGAAGGTCGAGGGGCGCGGCAAGGCGCTCGAATCGGCCGCCTGGAAGCGGCTCGTCGAAGCGGCGGGCGGCGCGGCGAACGTCGACGCCCACTGCGCCGGGCAGTCGCGGTCGGCGACGGGCGAGGCGGAGCCCGGTGGCACCGGTGCGCCGAGGAGCCGGCCCGGCGACGCGGGCAACTCCGGCAACGGCCTCGGTGGCTCGGACCACGGTGCGAGCGATCGTCAGGGTGCGTCCGCCCGGCCGGGTGGCGAAAAGAAGCCGTAGCCCACGCCTGCCAGGGCAACGGCCGGGGCCGCCACCCCCCACAGGAGAGGCCCCGGCCGTCGCGCGGCACGGACCGCGCGGCGGCCCGTAACTCCTACAGCGCCATGAGTGCGTTTTCTGTCACACCGTGCGGTCACAAGTTCGTTGAATCGTGCACGGGATCGCGGACGGACATGGACGGGGAGAGGTTTGAGGTCGTAACGTGCCTTTCGCGCCAGGCTGCGACGGACACATGACCACGACCCACCCGCAGCCAGAGACCGCAACCATCAATTGAGGAACCACGACGGCGAGAACCCGGTCCGCGAGAGCGGCGCCGGCTTAGGCGCAAAGAGGGTGCGCGGTGCTGGGGGACGACGCGGAGCTGACGGCCGCGGTGGGGGCTGCGCAGGACGGGGACGAGACCGCGTTCCGGGCGGTGTACCGGACCGTGCACCCGCGGCTGCTGGGGTACGTACGCACGCTGGTGGGCGAACCCGACGCCGAGGACGTGACGTCCGAGGCGTGGCTGCAGATAGCCCGGGACCTGCAGCGGTTCAGCGGTGACGCGGACCGGTTCCGCGGCTGGGCCGCCCGGATCGCCCGCAACCGCGCCCTCGACCACATCCGCATGCGCGGGCGCCGCCCCGCGATCGGCGGCGACGAGACCGAACTGACCGGGCGGCCCGCCGAGTCCGACACCGCCGACCAGGCCATCGAGGCGATGGCCACCGACGGTGCCTTCGCCCTCATCTCGCGGCTGCCGCAGGACCAGGCCGAGGCCGTCGTCCTGCGGGTGGTCGTGGGCCTCGACGCGAGGACCGCCGCCGAGACGCTGGGCAAACGGCCGGGCGCCGTCCGCACGGCCGCGCACCGGGGCCTGAGACGGCTGGCTGAGATACTCGACGGCGATCCGGAGGCACATCCGGAATCCGCAGAGGCGCTCGACGCCCTCCCGCCCCAGAGAGAACCACGCCGCCCTGCGGTGACGTCCGCGAGTGTGACGCATATGCGAGCGCGGACGCAGAAGGACATGTGATGGCCGACGAGCAGTACAGGTGGCTGAACCGCGAAACGGCGGAGCGACTGCTGAGCGGAGAGTCACCCGAAGCTGCCGACCCGGCCGACCGCGATCAGGCCGAACGGCTCTTGAGCGCACTCGGCGCGCTGTCCGCCCCACCCCCGTCGGCCGGCGGGGAACTCCCCGGTGAGGCTGCCGCGCTGGCCGCTTTCCGCAAGGTCCGCGAGGAGCGGGCGGGCCAGGCCGCCGAGGCGGTGCCCGACGTGTCCGCCGTACCCGTCGCGCACCGGACCGGGGCCGCCCAGGGCCAGGGCCCTGACGTCGGGTTGGTCAGGATCGGCGCTCCGTCCGCGGACCGACCCGGAGCCGAGCGGGTGCCCCGCTGGGCTCGCCCCGTGCGCTTCGGGCTGGCTGCCGCGCTGACCGTGGGCATGGTCGGCGGTGCCGCGGTCCTGGTCGGTACCGGAGTGCTGCCGACACCGTCCGGAGTCTTCGGCCCCGCCGCCACGGCCACGGCCACCGCCACCGGCCCACCCGAACGCCCCCTGCCGCCGCACCCGTCGAAGAAGGACGCGCTGGGCGGCGCCACCCCCGGGCGCGAGCCGGGCAAGCCGTCCGGTGACGCCGGCGGGGACGCCGGCGGCGACATCCGCGGGGACACCGGGCGGCAGGACGGACCGGGCACCGGCGCCGACGAGGACGGCGGCGCGGCGGAGCCCGGCGCGAAGACCGGCGACCTCGCGGTCGGCAACGGCCGTGGGAAGCAGATCGCCTCGGCCTGCCGCGCCTTACGCGACGGTCGCAAGCTCCCGGGCAACCGCAGGCGCCTGCTGGAGGACGCGGCGGGCGGCTCCACCCAGGTCGGGCCGTACTGCGAGAACGTCCTGGCCGCCGACGGCACCGGAGCCGACACGGGCACGGGCTCCGGCACTGACTCCAGCTCTACGACGAAGAGGGACGACGGCAACGACACCGGCAACGGCCGGAGCAACAACGGCAACGGCAACGGCGGCAACGAGGGCGCGGCGAACGGGAACGGCGGCAACAACGGAAACGGCAACAACGGCAAGGGCAACGGCGGCAACAACGGAAACGGCAACAACGGCAAGGGCAAGGGCAACGGCGGCAACAACGGAAACGGCAACAACGGAAACGGCAAGGGCAACGGCGGCAACAACGGCAAGGGTGCCGACGCCTCCGGCTGAACCGCGACATTAAGGGCGTTCGGCGTTTCGGTGCCCCCGGGTGTGACGTTTTCGGCCACCGGGGCGCAGTACTGAGTGAGCCGACTGGTCATCGGCTTTTGCACGGAGCCGGGTTCCCCCCGTACCTGGGGCTCGTGCATTCGGCGCGGGCGGGACACGTTCCCCCGGTCCCGCCCGCGCCCTTCTCGTCCCTCTGATGCCGTAGGCGCCCGCGCGGTGCTCACCAGTGGACGACGACCTTGTCGCCGTTGCGCACCTGCTCGTACAGCCGGGCGACGGCCGCCTCGTCCCGCACATTGACGCAGCCGTGCGAGGAACCGGCGTAGCCCCGCGCGGCGAAGTCGGCGGAGAAGTGCACGGCTTGGCCGCCACTGAAGAACATGGCGTAGGGCATCGGCGAGTCGTAGAGCGTGGACACATGGTCGCGGGACTTCCAGTAGACCTCGAAGACACCGTCGCGCGTCGGTGTGGGGTCGGAGCCGAAGCGGACGGGCAGCGTCGTCAGGGTCCGTCCGTCGATCATCCAGCGCAGGGTGCGGCTGGACTTGCTGATGCACAGCACCCGGCCCGTCCGGCAGCGCGGGTCGGGAGCGGCGGCCGGCTGGCCGCCCATCAGGTACAGCTCCCACCGGCCCGGCTCGTGTGTCATGCCGAGCAGCCGCTGCCAGGTGACGGTGTCGGTCCGCCCGGTCCGCGGCAGCCCGCGCTTGCCCTGGAACCCCTCGACGGCCTCCCGCGTGGGACCGTCGTACGTCCCGGTGGGGCCGTCGAACAGCCAGGCGACCTGCCGCAGCCGGGCCTGGAGCTCACGGATGTCACGGCCCGAATCACCGGGGGACCACAGCACCCGCGCCGGCACGCTCTCCGGGCGGCCACCGGCGTCGGAACCCTCGTCCCTCCTGCCGTCGTCGGCCCCGGACCCGGCCCCCGAATCGGCCCCGGCCCCGGAATCGCTGCCGGATCCGGAATCGGAATCGGAGTCCGTACCGGAAGGCGGCCGGTGCGCCGGCGGCGTCCGGCTCGGCAGCTCGATGCGCACCGGAGACCGCCCGTCGCCGTCCGCGTCGACGGGCTGCACGGTGCAGCCCACCGCGCCCCCGGCCAGCGCGGCCAGTGCCACGCCCGCGGCAACGGCCCTCGTCGCCGTACCCGCGCCCGACCGCGACCGAGTCCGCGCCGGTGTCCGCGCCGTCGTCCCCATGACCCCGGTCCCCGCCGCTCTGGTCCCCATGCCCGTAGTGCGCACGCGAGCCCCCCCTCGCCTCACCGGTCCCTGCGTGCCGTCACCTGAGATGCTCCCCGACGTGACCGCTCCCGAACCAGGGGGCATGGTGGTGAGTGACAGGCGGACGGCGGCGGAGGCGAGCGCTGTGAGCGGGGTCCCACCGGCCCTGTGAGGAAGGTCCCAGCGTGCGCCCCTGCACCGGGTCCCACGCCCACGGCTACAGTCCGACGGAGAGTCGGGTCCGTGCTACGGGTAGTCGGTCTGTACCGACCGGTGAGCAACTGACGGTAAACGGGCGAGCAGAACGAGCGGCGCTGTTCAGCGGGAGGCATCACACCATGGCACGCGAGTCGGGCAGTGCCCGGTCCACCGAGAGCGGACTGCCCATCGAACCGGTCTACGGACCGGAGGCCCTCGAGGGCTGGAACCCGGCCGAGCAGTTGGGCGAGCCGGGGACGTTCCCGTTCACCCGGGGCGTGTACCCGACGATGTACACCGGTCGCCCCTGGACGATGCGCC
>NZ_JBHSPC010000036.1:151837-173101 GCF_042656345.1 Streptomyces incanus | reverse complement strand
AACGCCCGCTTCACACACGTCGTGGTCACGCTCACAAACTAGCGTCACTGCGACTTAAGCCCAAATCCGCGGGTCAGAGCACTGCGATCCGCCCTGACGGCGCATCGCAGCCCGTTGCCCTGCTCCGCAGGAACTTCATTTCCTCCCCCGGCTGAAGCCGGGGGTATCCGCGAAGGAGGCCAGATGAACGGTGTTTCGACCACGGCGGGGCCGGTTCCGCCGGAGACTGCGGCGGTGCCCCGCGGGACGTCCTGGCCGTGTTGTCCCGCGGGGCGGGCCCTTTGCCTCGCGGGACGGGGCCCGCGGTCCCGAACGGGCGGCCGGGCGGTGTCAGACCGTTTCGGGCAGCAGCGACGGGTCGGTGGCCACATCGCGCAGGCGGTTCAGGATGACCCGCGCCGCCTTGTCGTAGGACGTGAACTCGTTGTGCATGACGGATTCCGCGTTGGCCAGTTCGAGGAGCGCGACGAGCTCGAAGACGAGCAGGGGCACGTCGGTGTCCTGTTCGACCTCCCCCGCGTCCTTCGCTTCCTGCACGGTCTGCTCGAGGAAGGTGAACCAGTTGGTGCGGGCCGCGGCGAGGGTGTCGTGGACCTTACCCTCGCGTGCGTCGTACTCCGCCGAGGCCGAGTAGAAGAAACAACCGCCGGGGAAGACCCGGTCTTTGGAGTAGGTGAGCCAGCCCGTGCACACATGCCAGAGGCGGGAGATCCCGGCCGGCAGTTCACGGGCCGGCTGGACCACGTGCTCGAGATACACCTTGATGGCCGCGTGGACCGTGGCGAGCTGCAGGTCCTCCTTGGAGCCGAACAGCGCGAACACGCCGCTCTTGCTGAGACTCAGCTCGGTCGCGAGCCGTCCGAGGGACAGGCCCTCCAGGCCCTCGACGGAGGCGATCTCCACGGTGCGCCTGAGGATCAGCTGACGCGTCTGGTTTCCGCGCGCGATGCGCCCGTCGGTGTGTGTCGCTGCCATGTCCGCGCCCGCCTGTCTCTTGAGCCAGCCCCCCGGTGACCGATAAGTGACCACTGTAACCGAGTATACGGACGATCGTGCGGTCACTGTGCGTGGGTGGCCGGGCACGACGGACGGGACGTGATCGGCCCAGTGGGCGCATCTACGCACCCTCACTCGGCGGGGACCGTCCCGGTGGCCGCCTCGGCGCTCCGGACCGTGCCGTGCTCCACGAACTCCAGGACCGTACGCACGGTTTCGGAGTCGCCGAGAATCCGGCGGTGGCCGAGCCCGGTCGTAGTGATCAGTCGCGCCCGGCCACCGAACGCCTCGGCGATCCGACGCCCCTGCCCCACCCCGATCCTGGTGTCGCCCTCGTCGTGCAGGACCAGGAGGGGAGCCCGCACGTCCTCGGTGGCGTGCACCAGGGAGAAGGGCGTCCTGTCGGCCGGCAGACCGGGGAAGAGCTTCTTCTCGATCTGTTCGCGCAGTCGGGCCTCCAGCCGGGGGCGCAGGCGCAGCGCGGAGGAGAACTCCTCGATCAGGTAGTCGAAGTCGCAGACTCCGCTGATGGTGACGATCCTCTTCACCCGCACGCCGTGCGTCAGCGCGAAGAACGAGCCGACCACGCCCATGGAGTGCGCCACCAGGCCCTCGAACTCGCCGTACCGGTCGTGGAGTCCGGTGACGATGTCGCGGTACTCGAGAATGGTGGTACTCCGGCCGCTGGCGTCGCCGTGGCCGGGAGCGTCGAAGGTGACGACGCTGTAACCCCGGTCGAGGAGTCCCGGGACGAAGTCGGCGAAGCGCGAGCCGCGCGACTGCCAGCCGTGCACGAGCAGGACGGGACGCTCGCCGTCGCCCCACTGGTAGGTCACCGCGGACTTGCCCCCGGCCCTCACCCGCCCCACCTGTGCCGTGCCGAGCAGCTCGCGTTCCGAGGGGCGTGCCTTGCTGCGACTGAACGGCATGTGGAACAGGGCGAAGGTGCCCGCGCCCGCCAGCCGCCCCGAGACGCGGGAGAGGCTGTTGAGGGCGGCGCTCGCGACGGTCTCGATGGGGCCCATGCTCAGCACTCCTCTGTCGGCATCAGTGGGCCGAAATGTTAGCACGAACGACCGTGCTCTTATAGGCTGCGGGTGAGCACCGTCCGTTCACTCACGAGGAGACCGCCATGCCGGCCACCATCTGGTTCGCGCCGTGGAAACCCGGCCCGGCCGGGGAGGACGCCGCATCCGAGACCGGCCCGCAGGCCGCCGCGGCCGTCGTCAGCGTCACCGAGTTCGTCCCGCACCGGCCGTGGACCGCCGTCGGGGTCAACACCGCCGGGGTCGCCCTGCGCCAGGCCTGGCAGGACATCGAGGGCGCGGTCGGCCTCTGGCTGTGGCTGGCCCCGGGGCTGCTGCACCCGCGTTCGGGGTCGGTCTCCGTCTGGCGCGACGAGACCGACCTCCAGGGTTTCGTGACGCGCCACGACCATGCGCGGATCGTCCGCTCCTACCGGCACCGGGGCACCATGCGGTCGGCCACCTGGCGGACCGAACGCTTCGACATGGGCGCGACCCAGGAGGCCGCGCGCTCCCTTCTGTCCGGCCGGTCCGCGTGGCCCCGTTGAGGAACAGTGCGCATCCCCTCACTGGCTCGGCATGACGACGACGATCGGCGGCGGTCGGACCATGAACGTGTCGGGCAAGAACTCCTACCGGTCCCTTCCCGCGGCGCAGCAGCCCAGCCGGCCGGATCCCGAGGCCCTGCGTGCCGTGCGGTGCCCTGACGCACGCTGCCGGCCGGGGTGCCCCGGCCGGTGGCGTGCGTCGGGGACGCCCTCACCGGTCGCGCAGCCGGCCCACCTCCTCCAGCACGCGCCTCGCCGCACCGGCCAGTCCGGGGCGGTCGCGGACGAAGCGGCGGGCGGCCCGTGCCGGTTCGCGGCTCAGGCGGTGCGCGGCCCCGCCCGGCACCGTGCGCACCACGGCGCCCTCGTAGACGGGCAGTTCACGGGTCTTCAGCGAGTCCTTGTAGCGGGCCGGCCCGCTGCCCAGGTCAACCATGCGGATCCCGTCGGCCGCCGCGGCCTCCAGCATCCGCAGGTGCAGCACCAGCCCCGGTGAGTACTTGCCGTAGTCGCGGTCGTACGCCGGAAACCACCAAGAGAGGACCGTGGGCGAGCGCAGCCCGAAGTGGGCGGCCACGGGGCGGCCGGCGGCGTACAGCACGGAGAGCAGTCCGCGGCATTCGGGATCGTCGCCACTCGCGAGCCGCTCCACCAAGTCGATGATCCACGCCTGCGCGAACCGGTCCCGACGTCCGGTGCGCCGGTACTGCGCGGACTTCCAGCGCATCAGGGCCCGTAAGGCGTCCGGGTCCCGCGCGTCGTACACGAACCGCACCTCTCCTACCTGACGGGCGAGTCGGCGTTCCTTGGCGAGGGTCTGCTTGAGGAAACCGGGCGCGTTCGCCCGCAGCAGTTCGGTGTAGGACGCGAAGCCCTCGCCGATGTCGACGACCGGGCTGACGAGTCGCTCGGTGGCGTGCGGTACGAAGAGGTACTGACCGGCCTCCAGGTTGTCGAACTCCCATGAGGAGAGCCGGCAGGCGGCCAGGAGCCGGCGAGGATCGACCCGGATGCCGGCGCGCAGGACGGCCCCCTGGCTGTCCGACACACCGAGCCCGATGGCCCGGCCCTGCCCCAACGGCCCCTTCTCGTACGGGAAGAAGCCGACAGGGGTGCCGTCCTCCTGGAGTACGGCGACCCTGGCACCGGGCCTGCCGTGTCCGACGGCCGTGGTGAACGCCGGGTCGAGGAAAGGGTTCTCCGGTGCTCCGGACTCGCTGCGCAGGTGTCTCCATGTCTTGTGCTCGCCGGGGCCCAGTTCGTCCGGCCGCAGAACGAGAAGGTGCTTTCGGGGCATGCGGGTCTCCTGTGTCGTCACGGGTACCGGGACGCACGAGGGCCTGCCTACTGCGGTGCCGTGCGGGGTGTGGGGACGCCGGGCAGCGCTCGGGCCGCGTGGTGCAGGCCTCGGGCGGAACTGCCGTCGCTCAGCAGCGGAACGTCTGCAGGTCGCTGACGTCGTGGGCCGGGAATGCCGGTCCCGCGCCTTGCGTGGTACCTGACGGGTATGCGTCACGGGCGGCCCGCTCCGGGGGAACCGCGTTCGCCTGGGCGTCCGTCGCCGCGTGCGGTGCCGCCCCGGCCGCTCCGGCGGTCCTCGGTGAGCGGGCGAGGCGCAGATGCAGTGCGGCGTCCTGGGTACCGGGAGAGTGCTTCCCCAGCCGCTGGAGGTCGGGGGCGTCCGGGGTGGGGGCCGAGGCGCCCGTGGGGAGGAGTGCCGCGGGGACTGTGTGGTGAACCGACGTCGGGTGAACCGGGCTCGTGGGGTGCGCAGCCATGTGCCGACCCACGAGGGGGCTCATCGTCGTCATGGGAGATTCCGCCATGGGGTGCGCCCACATGGTGGGTGCCGCTATGTGCCGGTCCGGCTGCGTGTGCCGTTCCGCCTCGGCAGCGGGTGAGCACAGGTGCAGGAGCAGTACCGACGTCAGCAGGAGCATCGCCGCCGCCCATCGAGGCCGCACCGGTCACCTCCCGACGTGCATCCCGGCGGGGGTGGGCATACCGGGCCGGTGCCGGGCGAGCCCCCACAGAACGTACGCCCGGGACGCCTTCCAGTAGTGCCGAGCGCCTCCCGCGCCGTCAAGGCCTGGGCATCGTCACTGGGCGCGCATCGGAGCGCGTCGGCCACACTGCTCCGCTGCCGCACCACTGGTCACGCCCTTTCTGCCCCGGAGGAAGGTCCGTTCACCCCGCCATCCGTCCCTGCGGCCTCTTCATGTGCGGGGGCGTCGGGTTCGGTGGAGTCCGGGGGCCATGGGGCGCAAAGGAATGCGGAACGTCGGGGAGGCGTGGTGGAGACGGCGCTCGACGAGCTCTACGCGCTCCCGCCGTCCGACTTCGTCCTCCGGCGTGAAGAGCCGGCCGCCGCCACCCGGGCGCCGGGCGACGCGACGGCGCCCGGCGCCTCCACGCCGCCCTCCACCATGCGCCCCGCGACGCCCGGCAAGGCCCACCCGTACCCGCCACAAGCGAGCAACCGGCAAGTGAAGCAACGGATTCCGTCATTGGCATGGACCTGATAGTCAGTGCACGCTAGGCTCTGCCCGACTCAAATGAGAGCGCTCTCAGATTGCGTTTGTTCCACCCCCACCTTGCTGGAACGACGAAGGGCACCTTCCATGAGACGCACCGGACTCACGTATGCCTGCGTGGCCGCACTCCTCATGCTTGGCAGCTGGACCGCGGCCGGCACTCTGCCCGCCGCGGCGAGCGACACCCCCGGCCCCGACTCCGCCGCCACATCGACACCATCCGCGCCGGCTTCCGCCGCCCTGCTGCAAGCCATGCAACGGGACTTCGGCCTCTCCCCCGCCGAGGCCGAGGAACGGCTCGCCGCCGAACAGCGGGCCACCGAACTCGAGCCCGAGGCCCGCAAGACCGCCGGACCGGCGTACGGCGGCGCCTGGTTCGACACGAGGAGCGAGAAACTGACCGTCGCCGTCACCCCGGACGCCGACGCCGCCACCGTCCGCAGCCTCCGGTCCTCCGGCGCGGCCGTCCGCACCGTCGAGCACAGCGCTCGGCAGCTCGACGCGGCCGTGGCGCGCCTGGACCGCCTCGACGCGCCATCGGGCGTGAGCAGTTGGTCCGTGGACCCGGCCGCCAACACGGTGGTCGTGAACGTCGTCAAGAGCGAGCAGGCCGACAACGATATCCGGCGGTTCCTCTCCGAGGCCCGCGAGGCAGGACCGGTCACCGTACGCACCGTGCGGGCGGCCGCGGAGACCTTCGCCGCCGGAACGGTGGGCGGCGACCCCTACTACACGGGCAACGTCCGTTGCTCCATCGGCTTCTCGGTCCACGGCGGCTTCGTGACCGCCGGGCACTGCGGCGGCGTGGGCGGCCAGGTGCGGGGCTGGGACGGCTCGTACATCGGCACCTTCCAGGGCTCCTCGTTCCCGGGTGACGACTACGCGTGGGTCAACGTGGGCAGCGGCTGGTGGACGGTTCCGGTCGTGCTCGGCTGGGGAACGGTATCCGACCAACTGGTGCGCGGTTCCAACGAGGCTCCCGTCGGCGCCTCGATCTGCCGCTCCGGCTCGACGACCCACTGGCACTGCGGCAGGGTCCTGGCCAAGAACGAGACCGTCAACTACAGCCAGGGCGCGGTGCATCAGATGACGAAGACAAGCGTCTGCGCCGAAGGCGGCGACTCGGGCGGTTCGTTCATCAGCGGTGACCAGGCGCAGGGCGTCACCTCCGGCGGCTGGGGCAACTGCTCCTCCGGCGGCGAGACCTGGTTCCAGCCGATCAACGAGATCCTGGGCCGCTACGGTCTGACCCTGCACACGGCCTGACCGTACGGATTCCCGCAGGACGGTCCGGCTCGGCCGAACGGAACGAGCCCCGCCCCGAAATCTGTCTTCGGGGCGGGGCTCGCCTTGGAGCGCTGGGCAGGCCTTGCACCTGCATCTCCCCGCAGGAAGCGGGGCGTCTTTCCTTGGACCACCAACGCACTGGTCTGCTCCGGGAGTTCCGGCGCCTTGACCTGCGTCAACCATAGCCGCATTCGCCTCGGTCGTCACATCAGGCGGGTGAGCAGCGTGCGCGGTGGTCCGGTGTACGCGGTGGAACGGCCGGTCAGTCCCTGACCAGCACGGCTCGAGGCGCCGGTCCCGTCTGTTGCGCCGCGCCGGAGAGGGCACCCGCGAAGTTGCGCTCGGCCTGCGCCTTCTCCGCCGCGTTCGGGTAACGGTTGGTGCACGCGGTTCCCGCGCTGGAGCCGGACATCAGGCTGGAGCAGGGGCCTGGCTTACGGTCCGGCAGGCCCAGGATGTGACCGAGTTCGTGGGCCGAGATGCGGATCGTGTCGTAGCCCTGGTTCACGGCCTGGCGCCCGATGTAGACGGTGCCGTTGCCCAGGGTGGTGGGCAGGGCGCGCGGCCAGCCGTTGTCCGCCAGGACCCGGATGTTGGCGCGCTGCCCGGATGCGGCCGGGCGGAGTTCCACGGCGTCGACGCTCTCGTTCCAGATCGCCGCACCCTGGTCGACGGCGGACCTGAATTCCGCGGAGCCGCTCGCGTCATAGGTGAGCAGGCGGGCGGCCGACGTCTGCTCGGGCGTGCCGGACGGGGCGGCCACGGCCTGGCCGCCCCACAACAGGGGGGAGGAAAGCACCAGAACCGCGGCCAGGTTTCCGGTCAGCGTACGGATGCGCATGGTCGACCTCCTTGCGGGGGCAGGTTAGTCGTGCTCATGACACTCGCTTCCCCCCTGCCCGCCCGGCGAGGGCGGCAATCCGTCAATCGGCCCGCGCCGGTCCGCTGCTCCCCCACCGAGCCCATACCTGGTCCCACGGCCCAGAAGCGGCATTGCTGAATTCCATGAAAGGGATCGGTTGGACTTCCGGATCATGCGGAGGCACTGTGGGCAGGGTTCCAGAATCCCCCGGACACCCCTGAATCGCACCCGGAGACCACCCGATGAACCACGTGATCAACCCCGAGCGCTACGACGGCACCATGCGCTACCGGCGCACCGGGCGTTCGGGGCTCGACCTCCCCCTGCTGTCCCTGGGCTACTGGCACAACTTCGGTGACGACCGGGCCTTCGGGACCCAGCGCGAGATCGCGCTGCGCGCCTTCGACCTCGGCATCACCCACCACGACCTCGCGAACAACTACGGACCGCCCTACGGCGCCGCGGAGATCAACTTCGGCCGGCTGATGAAGCAGGACCTCGCCCCGTACCGGGACGAGCTGGTGATCTCCACCAAGGCCGGCTGGGACATGTGGCCGGGCCCCTACGGTCAGGGCGGCGGATCGCGCAAGTACATGCTCGCCTCGCTGGACCAGTCGCTGGAGCGGATGGGCCTGGACTACGTGGACATCTTCTACTCCCACCGGCTCGACGCCACCACTCCCCTCGAGGAGACCATGGGCGCGCTGGACACCGCGGTCCGCCAGGGCAAGGCGCTCTACGTCGGCATCTCCTCCTACGACGCCGAACGCACCCGTGAGGCGGTCGCCATCCTCCGGGACCTCGGCACTCCCCTGCTGATCCACCAGCCCTCGTACAGCATGCTGAACCGCTGGATCGAGACCGAGGGACTGCTGGACGTGGCCCAGGAGGAGGGCTTCGGAATCATCGGGTTCACGGCGCTGGCCCAGGGGCTGCTGACCGGGCGCTATCTGGATGGTGTGCCGCAGGGTTCGCGGGCGACGCAGGGCAAGTCGTTCGACACCGCGTGGCTGACGGACGACATGCTGCACCGGCTGCGCGCCCTCAACGACATCGCGGCCCGCCGTGGACAGACGCTGGCGCAGCTGGCGCTGGCCTGGGCCCTGCGGGACCGGCGCGTCACCTCGCTGGTCATCGGCGCGTCCCGCACCGAGCAGCTGGAGCAGAACGTCGCCGCGCTGGATAACCTCGACTTCAGCGGCGAGGAGCTGGCAGAGATCGACAAGTACGCCACCGACGGCGGCGTCGACCTGTGGCGCGAGGCCCGCCTCGGCACCATGGGCTGAGCCGCGGGGTGTGCACCGCGGCTCAGGGGGAACTGCGACGGGGTGGGCCGCGTTCCGCGGCCACGGCGGCCCCAGCCCTCGGGACGGCCCGATGCAGACATTCCTGCCCTGTCCGGGCTTCCACGAGTCGGCGTCGGTACTCGACCGGCGCCGGCTCGGCAAGCAGCGGGTGGAGGCGCTCCAGGTTCTGCGCGGCCTGATCGTGCCCGGCTACGGGTGGCGCCGGCACCCGGCGGTCCTGATGTGGACCGGCTACGAGGAGGCGCTGGTGCGTTACGGCCTCGAGATCTGCCGGGTCTGGCGCGACCTGGGGCACCAGGACAGCTGCGCCGCCACGCTCGTCGCCGATCTGGCCACCGTCCGGCCCGGCGCACCGGTGCGCGGTCAGCGGGAACTGGCCGAGGCGGGTGAACTGCCGCCCTGGCTCGGGGACGACGCCCTGCACCGCAGCCACCGTTCGGCCCTGGTGCGCAAGGACCCGGCCTTCTACGCGGAGTGCTTCCCCGGGGAGCCGGACGACCTGCCGTACGTCTGGCCGGCCTCGGACCGCTCCCCCCGGGTGCTCCCCGGCTGAGGCCGCCGTTCCGTCACCCTCGCACCACCCGTTCCCGGCCCTGCCCCGAGTACCCCTACCCCGAGTACGCGGATGCCCCGGCGTTCCCCTCCCCGGGGTCCGCCGGGGCAGGCCGGACGGTGCGGTGCGCCTACTGCCCGGACAGGTACTCCTCGACGCCCGGTGCCGTGTGCGCCTCCTCGGCGTTGACCACGGCCCCCGTCGCCTTCGCGTCGGGCTTCAGGACGTACGTCTCGACGCTCGCCGGGCGGTCGGCCTCGGAGAAGTTCTGTGCGGTGCCGAGGCCGGTGTCGGCGTTCTTCTGCGCGCGGTGCGCCTTGAGGACGTCCTCGCGGCTGAGGCCGCCCGCCTCGCAGGCCGCCTTCAGGTCGGCGCCCATGAGCTGTGCCGCGTTGTAACCGGACAGCACCCCGGAGTCGACGGGCGAGTCCGGGAACTCCTTCTTGTACGACGCCACCATGCGCTGGACGCCCGGCAGTTCGGAACTGACCGCGGGTGCGGCGCTCACGACGTGCAGCATGGCCGCCAGGGCCGGCGCGGCGGGGGTCTCCATGAGCTGCGGTGCGTAGCCCGGCGCGCTGCTGACGACGGGCACGCGCAGGCCGCGGGAGGCGGCGACGCCGACGAGGGAGGCGGTCTGGGCGGGGCCCGCGCTGATCAGGACGGCTTTGACGCCCTCCTTGCTCAGGGCGGACACCTGTGCGGACAGGTCGGTGTCCGTGGCCTGGATCTTCTGCCCGGCCACCTTCAGGCCGGCCTGCTCGGCCGCCCATGTGGAGCCTTCCAGGGCGTTGCTGCCGTAGTCGCCCTCGAAGTAGACGTGGCCGATCGTGTCGCCCTTCTTCAGGCCCTTGGTGCGGGTGAGGAAGTCGACGGCGGCGATCATGTCGATGTCGTAGGTGGTGCCGAGAACCTGGACGGCCTCCTTGCCGAGCAGGGAGGCCGCCCAGGCCTGCGGGAAGGTGAGCATCTTGTCGCGCTCGATGTCGTCGAGCAGGGCGGCGACGACGGGCGAGCCGATGACCTGGGGCATGGCGACGACGTCCGGTGCGAGGTCGGCGTAGGCGGTGACGGCCTTCTGCACGTCGTATCCGTGGTCCTTGACGACGATCTCGATCCGGCGGTCGCAGATACCGCCGTCGGCGTTGACCTCGTCGGCCCACATCTGCTGGGCCTGCACGATGCTCTTGCCGAGCGTGGCGTAGGGGCCGGTCAGGTCGGTGAGGGCGCCCAGCCTGATGCTTTCGGCACCGATGCCGGGGCCGGTGCGGACGCCGTCGGCGGCGCCGGCGCCCTTGTCGCCGTCGCCGCCGTCCGCCTTGGAGCTGCATCCGGTGACCGCGAGCAGCAGGGAGAGGGCTCCGGCGAGGGCGGCGCCGGTGGTACGGCGCCGGGTGCGGGGCCGGTGATGCGTGGTGTTCACGGGGTGCGCTCCTTGGGTCGTGCGGTTGCGGCCGGTTGCGGTGGGGAGAGGGCCGGGTCCGTGGCGGGGGCCCGGGGGCGTCGGCGCCGTATGCGGTCGCGGGCCCGGCGGGCCAGTCCGTGCAGGCCGTCGGGCGCGTACAGCAGGACGAGGACGATCGCGGCGCCGTAGAGGTAGCGGGCGGCCTCGGTGGGGCCGACGGTGCCGTCGCCCGAGCCGGGTGCGGCCACCAGCGGGAGCTGGTCGGCGTAGCGGGTCATGAGCAGCGGGAGCGCGGTGACGAAGACGGCGCCCGCGGTGGCTCCGGCCACGGAGCCGAGCCCGCCGATGACGATCATGGCGAGGTAGTCGACGGAGAGGACCAGGGAGAAGTAGTCCGGGACGACCCGGCGGAAGGAGAGGGCGAGGAGCACGCCCGCGAGCCCGGCGTACATGGACGACACCACGAAGGCCGCCGAGCGGTGGCGGGCGACGTCGACGCCCATCACGGCGGCCGCGGTCTCGCTGTCGCGCAGGGCGGCCAGGGCGCGGCCGGGGCGTCCGCGCAGCAGGCCGCGGGCGGTGAACCAGGTGAACGCGAACAGGGCCAGGCCCAGGAACCACAGCCGTTCCTCCGCACCGAACGGCACGCCGAGCACGGTCAGTTCGGGGTCGCCGGCCCCGAAGGTGAAACCGCCGAGGGTGAGCGGGGGCACGGAGCGTCCGTTGAATCCGCCGGTGACGGAGTCGGCGGTCAGCAGTACGTGGTGGCCGAGGAAGACCAGGGCGAGGGTGGCGATGCCGAGGTAGATGCCGCGCACCCGGGCGGCGACGGGGCTGAACAGTCCGCCCGCCGCGCCGGCCAGCAGTACGGCGAGGAGGACGGCGAGGGCGGGCGGCAGTCCCGGTCCGGGCTCGCCCGCCAGCCACGTGTAGCCGTAGGCGCCGGTGGCGAGGAAGAAGGCGTGGCCGAGGGAGAGTTGTCCGGCGGTGCCGGTCAGCAGGGCGAGGCCGACGGCGCCGATGGCGGCCGCCATGGAGAACAGGCCGATGCGCAGCCAGAAGGCGTCCAGGTAGAACGGCGGGAGGCACAGGACGACGGCGAGGAGCACGATCCGTGCCCCGCGGCCGGTCAGGACTCCGGGGAGGCGGTCAGACACGGGCCGCTCCCTTCGCGCCGAACAGCCCCGCGGGCCGTACCAGGAGCACCAGCAGCATCACGGCGTACGGGGCGACGTCGCCGAAGCCCTCACCGAGGATGTGCAGGTCGGACTGGTAACCGACGACCAGTGCCTCGGTCAGGCCGATGAGCAGGCTGCCCGCGAGGGCCCCGGTCGGGGAGGCGAGCCCGCCGAGGATCGCCGCGGGGAACGCGTTGAGCGCGATCAGACCGGTGCTGCGTTCCAGGCCCGGTGACGGGAAGGCGGCGAGGAACACGGCGGCGAGCGCGGCGAGCGCGCCCGCCAGGCACCAGGCGCCGGCGCGCACCCGGCCGAGCCGTACGCCCATCAGGGCGGCGGCCTCGAGATCCTCCGCCGCCGCCCGTAGGGAAAGCCCCCAGGAGGTGAACCGGAAGAGCGCGAACACGCCGCCGATGACCACGGCGGACACCACGATCGCCGCGAGCCGGCTGTCGGCGACGGTCACCGGGCCGAGGTCGGTCACGGCGTCGCCCCACGGGTCCCCGAGGGACAGCAGGTCGCCGCCGATGCGCCGGGCCAGGTCGGTCAGCAGGACGATGTCGATGCCGATGGTGACGATGGTCTGCACGTGGGCGGAGTGCGCGTCCTGTCCGCCGCGTTGCAGCAGGAACCGGTCGATGGCGCCCGCGAGGGCGGCGGTGGCCAGGACCGCCAGCGCCAGCGCGCCGGCGAAGCCGAGATCGTCGTGGAGGACTGCGGTCAGGTAGCCGCCGAACAGGAGCAGGGAGCCGTGGGCGAAGTTGAGGACGCCGGACGCCTTGAAGATGACGACGAAGCCGAGGGCGACCAGTGCGTAGACCGCGCCGAGGGCGACGCCGCCGAGGATGTTGTCCAGGAATACGGTCATGCCGCGTCCTCCCCCTGGGTGTCGGTGCCGAGGTAGGCGCGCAGCACCTCGGGGTCACGGCGGACCTCGTCGGGGGTGCCGTGGGCGATGGACCGGCCGAAGTCGAGCACGGTGACGTCGTCGGCGAGGCGCATGACCAGCCCCATGTCGTGCTCCACGAGGACGATGGACAGGCCGAGTTCGGCCCGCAGTTCGCCCACGACCTCGGCGGTGCGGGCGCGTTCGGCGGCGTTCATGCCGGCCACCGGTTCGTCGAGCAGCAGCACGCGTGGCTCCAGGCAGAGGGCGCGGGCGAGTTCCACGCGTTTGCGGTCGCCGTACGACAGGAGGGCGACGGGGCTGTCGAAGTGGGCTCCCAGGCCGGTCAGTTCGGCGATCTCGCGGGTCCTCGCGAGGTGCTCGCGCTGTTCGCGCACGGCGCCCGGCAGGCGCAGCGCGGTGGCGGCGAAGCCGGCGCGGGTCAGGGCGTGGCGGCCGAGCATCAGGTTGTCGGCGACCGTTCCGTGGGTGGTGACGATGTTCTGGAAGGTGCGGGCCACGCCGAGCGCGGCGATGCGGTGCGGGGCGAGCCGGGTCAGTTCGGTGCCGCCGAGGGTCACCGCGCCCGCGGCCGGGCGGCACAGGCCGGACAGCACGTTGAAGCAGGTCGACTTACCGGCGCCGTTGGGTCCGATGATCGCGTGCACCGTGCCGGGTTCGACGGTGAGGGAGACGGCGTCGAGGGCGGTGAGTCCGGCGAAGCGCACGGTGACGTCCCGTACATCGAGCACGGGCGGCGCGGTGGTGGTGCGGTCGTTCACGCCGCCCCCTGGCCCTCGGCCGCCTGCTCCTCGGCCGCCTCGCCCAGGTAGAGGCGGCGTACGGCGTCGGTACGGGCGAGTTCGGCGGCGGGGCCGGACAGGCGGGTCTCGCCGACCTCGAGGACATGGGCGTGATCGGCGAGGGAGAGTGCCATGCCCGCGTTCTGTTCGACCAGGAGCACGGCGGTGCCCTGGGTGTTGATCTCTCGGATCACCTCGGCGATCCGGTACACCATCCGGGGCGCGAGGCCGAGGGACGGCTCGTCGAGGAGCAGCAGCCGGGGGGCGGCCATCAGGGCGCGGCCGATGGCGAGCATCTGCTGCTCGCCCCCGGAGAGCAGGCCCGCGGCCTGGTGGGTGCGTTCGGCGAGCCGGGGGAAGAGCGTGAACACGCGCTCCCGTGCCTCGTGGACCTGGGCCCGGCCGCGACGGCCGAGTCCGAGTCCGCCGCTGCGCAGGTTCTCGTCGACCGTGAGCCCGGCGAACACCCGCCGCCCCTCCGGGACCTGGACGACTCCGGCGCGTACCGCCGTCACGGGGTCCTTGCCGTCGAGCACGGTGTCTCCGTAGCGGATACGGCCTGCCGTGATGGCGCCGCGGTGCAGGCGCAGGGTGCCGGACACGGCCCGCAGCAGGGTCGTCTTGCCCGCGCCGTTGGCGCCGAGCAGGGTGACGACGCCGCCGTGCGGCACGGTGAGGGACACGGAGCGGAGGGCGGACAGGGCGCGCCCGTACGTCACGTCGACGTTCTCGACGTGCAGCGCGGGCGGGTCGTCCGGTGGTGCTTCGGGCATCACGGCTCCTCGGGGCCGTACCGCACGGCGGTGACGGCTTCGACGGGAAGGGGAGCTCACGACAGCACGGGCGCGGGCGTGCCGAACAGACTTCCGGCCCCGCTCGCTGCGGTGTCCCAACGGGGGCGGGCGGCGGTTGTGCGGCTGCCCAGGGGGCCGCCCGGGGTGGGCTGCGGGAGAGGGCTGCGGGAGTGGGCTGCGGGCGGGCGCCCGCGGGCAGCCGAACCGGTGCGGCGGCCGGCCGCGCAGCCCTGACGTCTCGGTGGACGACACGGCCGGGGGCGGGTCTGCCGCCGGACCCGGCGCCCGGCAACGGCTACGCCGCCGGGATCGCGGCGGCACCCTGCGGCGGACCCACCCGGCCCTGACCCGCGCCGGTGCGCCGGCGGCGGGGTCGCCCCGGCAGGCCCCACTCCGGGTGAATCGACCGGCGCCGCGAGCCCCGGGCGGGCCCTCACCGCACTCCACGGCCACCTCTCGGCCCGGGTGGACGCGGACCTGCTCCCCTGTCCCGCGGCAACACTCGACCGCATGCTCGGCGCCGACGACCGGTGGACCGATTCCGCCGCGATGAGGGACCCGGCCCAGTCCGTGGGGCAGTCGGCCGAGGCCGGTCGGGCGCGGCTGCTCGCCGACGATCTGGTGGCGCTGCTCGACACGCAGACGCCGCACCCGATCACGGCGACCTCACGGGACGACTGGGACCGGGCACGCCTGTACGGGCGCACCGCCACCGGCCCGCTGCGCCACCACTACCGGATGGCCGACGCCCCACCGGCTCGCACGACCCGGCTGGTGGGTCTGCGGGACCGGATGACGGCCCACCGTCTCCTCGCTGTCGCCGAACGGGGCCCGGCACTCCTCCACTCCCACGGCTCCCGTCTCCAACGGGAGGAGGGCACGATGCGATGGGCGGACTGCCGCTGGAGTGGTGGAGCGCCGGCGCAATCGTGGGCTCCCACTCGGGCGGGGAGTACGCCTTCCTGGCCACGGCCCTCGGCACGATCCGGCACCGGGGAGTGGACACCCCGCCGCCGGACACCGTCGAAGGACTCCTGTGCGCGCTCCCGGAGGACCGCTGTGTCGTCGACGCCCCCGGCCGGCCACCGCCCTCGGCGACACGCGGCCCGCCCTCCGCGCGTCCCCCTCCGACGGCCGCTCCCACTCGAACCGGCCCACCCGGCCGGTCACGAGGGGATCGTGTCCGTCAAGGACGTCCCGCAGCACTGGGCTGGCCGGTCAGCGCGGGAGGAGTTTGCGGGCGGTCAGGGCGAGGGTGACCTCGACCAGGTCGAAGGGGCGGGAGAGGGAGCGTCCGGTCAACTGCTCGTAGCGGCGCAGTCGGTTGAGGACGGTGTTGCGGTGGCAGTACAGCCGTCTGCTCGCCCGCTGGGCGGATCCGTCGCAGGCCAGCCAGGTGGCCAGGGTGTCCAGCAGGACCTCCGCGTCGGCGGGCTCCAGCCGTGCCAGCGGGCCGAACAGCCGGTCGGCCAGGGCGGCGCCGAGGTCGGGGGACGACACCACCAGGGCCGCCGGCAGGTGTTCCGTCAGCCGGACCGTGCCGCCGGCCTCCGGGCACAGGCTCAGCGCGGTGTCCGCCAGCTTGCGTGCCTCTCCCACCGCGGCGAGGCCTTCGACGGCGCTGCTGACACCCACCCGTACGCCCGGCGGCTGCTCGTCCTCCACCACCGGCTCCGTGTCGTCGGAGACCAAGGCGATGCCGTAGTCGGTGTCCGCGCCCGGATGCCAGTGCACGCGCACACCCAAAGCGAGCGCCGCCTGTGCACCGGGACAGGCGGCGAATCCGCCGCCGACCGCGACGACCACGTACCGCCCGTGCTCCGGCAGGTCCAGCGTCAGCGCGGTCTCGGGCAGGTCGGCGATCCTGCTGGCCCCGTCGAGCAGCGCCGCGGCCAGCAGCCGCACCCTGTTCTCCCGCCGCCAGGCCAGTTGCCGCTCGGTCTGCCGGTAGGCGTCCGCGACGACGGTGCAGTGCTCGTCGACGTAGTTCCACACGTCGGACGCCACGTGCACCAGCAGCCGTACGTCCTCGGGGGCGGTCCGGGAGGTCTCGTCCACCAGACCCTGCCACACCATGGAGCCGCCCAGCCTGAAGGCGTGCAGCACCGCGTCCAGCGGCAGCCCCTGCTCGGCGCGGGTGGCGCCGATCTTCCAGGAGCAGCGGCGGGCCGCGTCCCGGACACCGCGCGGGTCGAGCAGCGAGGAGATGCTGTGCCGCAGTGAACGGTGCACCTCCTGCCAGATCTCGGTGGCGTCGTTCTCGATCGCCGGCCGGTAGGCGGGCTCCTGGTCCTGGAGCAGGGCGACCAGTTGGTCGGAGAACCGGGGCAGGTCGTCCAGCAGTACCCGGGCGGCCCGGTGCAGCACGCTCAGCGCGTCGGCATCGATCAGTGACCGCATACGCGGTGCCCGCGCCCGTGGTGCGGGCACGGGTCCGGGGCGCGGCAGGCTCCGTGGCCGTACGGCATGTGGCATCGCGCATCTCCCCCAGGCTCGGCTTCCCGGCGGCACCCGCGTGACGGTCCCCGTACCGGCTTCGGGCCGGTCGCGAGGTCCGCGGGCGGGCCGCCACCCGACTCGTCCTGCCCCGAAGGATCGCATACCGTCCGGTCGGTCCCTAGAGTTGTGCACCGGTCTTTTCCGCCTGCTCGACCAGCCGGACCAGTTCGACCCGGGAGCGGACGCCGAGCGTCGCGAAAACGTTCCGCAGGTGGTAATCGACGGTACGGGTACTGACGGACAGGCTCAGGGCCACCTCCCGGTTGGTGGCACCTTCGGCGACACACCGCGCGATACGCAGTTGCTGCGGGGTCAGCAGGGACAGGTCCCGCGCTCCGTGCCGGCGCGGGTCGCCGGTCCCCGGGCCGCTCGGTGCCACACCGCCTGCGCGGAGTTCCGCGGACGCCTGGCGCGCCCAGAGCTGCGCGCCGCAGCGTTCGAAGTCGACCAGCGCTTCCCCGAGCCGTGCGCGGGCCTCGCGCAGTCTGCGCCGGCGGCGCAGCCACTTGCCGTGCAGCAGTTCGGTACGGGCCCGTTCGAAGTCTCCGGACGTCTCGTCGTGCCGGTCCAGGGCACGCAGGTACAGCTCGTCGGCGGCCTCCGGTGCGGCCAGCAGAGCGCGGCAGCGCAGGAGTTGGGCGGGAGCCTGGGGGTCGGCGCCGCAGCCGGCCCACAGGGCGAAGTCCTCGACCACCGCGCGGGCGTGCTCGGGCCGGCCGGCCCGAGCGGCGGCCTCCACGAAGCAGGGGACGGCGAGCATCCACACCGCGAAGTGCCCGCGCCGCGCGCCGGGGCGGACCAGCGGGCCGAGCCGGTCGGCGGCCTCCTCGGGGCGGCCCTCGCCCAGGTCGGTGCGGGCCACCGCCCACTGGGCGAGCAGCGCGGCCTGGGCCAGGCCGTGCCGCCGGGCCGTGGTGAGCGCCGCGGTCGCGTGCTCGGTGACGCGTGCCCGGGTGCCCTCGATCGATGCCGCAAGTGCCAGCACCGCGTGATGGTGCGCGGCCGTGTTCCGCTGCCCGGTCCGGCGCGCGGCGCGCAGCCCCTCCTCAGCATGGGTCCGGGCCAACTGGTTTCGGCCGGCGCGTAGTTCGGCGTAGGCCAAGTACTCCAGGGCTCTCGGTTCGAGGGCGGCGGCGCCCTGGGTGCGTGCCGACGCCAGGGCCCGCGCTCCGGCCCGGCGGGCGGCGCTGACGTCGCCGAGCATGAGGGCCGCGGCGGCCGAACGCAGCAGCCGTTCGGGCTCGGTGGCGGGGCGCCCCCGGTCCACCACCCGGGTCAGTGGGGCGGCGGCGAGGTCGAACCGCCCCAGCAGCACGGCGCGCATGCCGTCACGGTGGTCGCGGAGCAGGGCGGGCGGGGCAACGGCGGGCTGCGCCGGGGCGGCGCCGCGGTGGGTCGAAGGGCCCTCGGGCGCCTCCCGTGCTGCCGCCTCCTGCGGGCCCTTCGTGTCCGCATCCGCGGCGCGGAGATCGAGCGCCCCCGCGACGGCGGCCTCGGCGGAGGCGTCACGGGCGTCATGGGTGAGGGCGCGGAGGCAGGCCTGCCGGTCACCGGCGGCCCAGGCCGCGTCCGCCGCGCCGAGGACCGCCGCGTCGGCCTCCGCCGGTCTCGGTCCCGCCAGGAGGCCGGCGGCGAGCAGAAAGGACTCTCGGGCGTCGTCCACCGGGCCGTCGGCCAGGAGCACTCCGCCCCGCAGGAGTTCGGCGCGGCCGCGTACCTGCGCCGGTACCGGCCGGCTCCCGGCGGCGTCGAGCAGCCGCAGGGCCTCGGGCGGATGCCCGGCGAGGAGGGCCTGTTCCGCGGCGGCCGTGTAGCGCCGTGCCCGCTGCGTGTCGTCCGGTGTCAGTTCGGCGGCACGCACCCGGGCCGTGCGGCGCAGGGCCGGCGGCGTGTCTGAGGTCAAGTCGGTTGCGGCGGCCTCCAGTTCGGCGGCCAGGACCATGTCAGGGCCGGGGGTGGCCCACGAGTGGTGCAGCAGGGCGGGCACGCCGTGCGGTTCGGGGTGTGCCGCGGCCAGCGAGCGGTGCGCGGCACGACGGCGTTCGGACGGGGCACCGGCGTACACCGCCCTGCCGACCAGCGGGCTGCGGAACCGGAGCCGGCCCCCGGGGACCGCGAACAGCTCGGACGCCTGCGGCGGCTCGGACGGGTCGGGAGGTACGTCGTCGTCCCGGCCGCCGAGGCCGTTCGTCGCCCGTCGTACGAGCGCGGCCTCGGCATCCTGCTCCCCCGTGGCACGCATCGCGGCCGCGACGGCAAGCAACAGGTCGGCCCGGTCGGGCCGGTCGGACCGTTGACCGCTCAGGCATCCGCCCGCGACGGTGGTCAGCGTCCCGGCGTCGGCCAGGGGACGGGGCAGCGCGTGGTCGCCGCGAAGCTGGGCGGGCGAGAGGCGGTGGGCCAGGGCCAGCAGCAGCGCGGGGTTGCCCTGCGCCTCGGTCACCAGCTCGTCGCGGACGACCGGGTCGACGGCGCCGTCCGTCAGGTCGTGCAGCAGTCCCGCCGCGTCCCCGGGCGTGAGCGGGGCGAGCTCCAGCACCGGAAGTTTCGCCAACTCCCTTTGCATGGGCAGATGTCCGGGCACGGTGACGAGCAGGCCCACCCGGTGGACGCCGTCCGCCGCGTGCACGCGCGCGGCCACCCGGCCCAGCGCGACGCGTGAGGCGGGGTCCCACAGGTGCGCGTCGTCCACGCACACCAGCAGGGGTGAACGGGCGGACGCCGCCCGCAGGATGTCCAGGAGCACCTCCCCCGCCGTGCCGTCGCCGGGGACGTGCCCGAAGTGGCGGGCGGCGCGCAGCAGGGTGTGCAGACCGCTGTGGGGCTGCGGGGAACAGGCCGGTTCGGCGCGGACGTGCCACACCGGTCCGGAGCGGAAGGCGCGTGCCGCGAACTCCAGGAAGGCCGTACGGCCGCCACCGGGTTCGCCGGTCACGACATGGGCACCGCCGTCGGTGCGCAGTCCGTCCAGCAGCGCGGCGAACGTCTGCCGCCGGGGTCCCGTGCGGTACCGGAGCGGAGCGGATCCACGGGTCGTCTGTCCGGTCATTTCCGCGACGTTACTTACGCGTAAGAAGCGGTGGAAGGTGTCCGTCCGGGTGCCGGAGGCGGCTCATCCGCCGTTCCACCAGGGGCTTTTCACGATGCGCGCGGCGGGCGGCGTGTGCCGCCACCCAAGCGGGCGATCCCCCGGCGGTGCACGCGCACAACGCCGGTGGCGGCCCGCATCGTACACGGGCCGCCACCGGAGCCTGTCGGTGTCCGACGGGATGTCAGGAGGTGTGCGGGCAGTTGCCCCGCGACTCCGCGATCGTGAGGCTCCGCTGCGGCAGCGGGCACAGGAACTGCTCGTAGCGGGTGTCGTTGTCGATGAACCGCTTCAGCCAGGAAATGCTGTACTTCGCGATCGTCGTGTTGCTGGAGTTGGGCGTGAAGTGGGTGGCGTTGTTCAGTTCCAGGTAGGCCCGGTCGAGGGAGGACGGCAGACCGGTGTAGAAGGGCTCGGCGTGGGTGGAGACCGGGGCGACCGTGTCACCGTCGGCCCCGAAGATCAAAGTGGGGGTTCTGACCTCGGGCCACGTCTTGTCGAGGTTCCAGGGGGTCAGCGGGATCGCCGCCTGGAGCGAGGGGCGGTCCTTCGCCGCCTCGAGGCTGCCGCCGCCGCCCATCGAATGGCCCATGACGCCGAGGCGGCTGTTGTCGATACGGCTGCGGACCGCGCTGCGTCCGGTGAGGTAGTCCAGCGCGGCGAGCAGCTGGTCGCCGCGGGAGTCGGGCTGGTCGAGGGTGGTCTTGGTGTCGATGGTGAACACGACGAAGCCCTGGGAGGCCAGGCGCGGGCCCAGCCAGGCGATGGAGGACTCGTAGGCGGTGAAGCCGGGCGAGATGGCGATCGCGCCGAACGTGCCGTCGGCGGTGCTGCTCGGGTAGTAGATGGTGCCCCCGCCGAAGCCGGTGACGGAGAGCGAGGAGACCGAGGTCTCGGAGACGGAGTACGGGCCGCGCAGCGCCTCGATGCTGGACTGGGACGGCGCCGGACCGCGCTCGTAGGGGTTGGCCGCGGCGTGGGCGCCGGGACCGGTGAGGGTGCTCAGGCCGACGACGGCGGCGACGGCCGCGGCCAGTCCGGCGAACCGTCCGGTCCGGCCGCGCCGGGTGCGGGAGGGGCGCGCGGTCGGGCCTGCGGTGCTGGTGTGGGGGTGCTGCTGCACGGCGGGGAGTCCTCTCTGTCGCGGCGGGCCGCCCGGCGGCCGGTGCACGGGGGTACGACGTGGGATGTGACCGTGCGCCGGCCATGGGTGCCGCCGATGGGCTGGCGGTTGCCACTGTCGGAGAGGAAGGCGCCCGCGCGGACCGGCAATCTCACCGGTCTCGTCGGCCGGCCTGCCGTCGGCACCGCGACCCGACGGCGCGGCGGCCTCCGGCATCGGCGGTTCGCGGTCGGCGGCCTCTGGTCGCCACGGCGGCCCTGGCATCGGCGGTCTGCGGCCGGCGCGGCTGCCCCGGCGCGGGCGGTCTGCGGTTCACGGGCGGCCCGGCTGCCCGGCTGCCGGGTCGGCGGTCTCTGGTCGCCACGGCGGCCCCGGC
>NZ_JBHSPC010000036.1:136426-151821 GCF_042656345.1 Streptomyces incanus | reverse complement strand
CTGCCCGGCTGCCGGGCAGCCGGGCTCCCGGCGTTCGGCACCCTATGGGCGGGGAAAGCCGGGGCAGACGCAGAGGCGCGGTCACCGCCGGAGTCGGCGCCGACGGTGACCGCCGTACGGAAACGCATCCACCCCGCGTATCACCCACATGGCCCTCTCCGGACGTCGCATCGGCCCGCACCGTGCTCGTATGGAAGCGGCCTGCCTACCCGGAGGGAGCTGGGAATGCACGAGATGTGGTGTGGTGCAGACACTTCGGGGGAGCCTGTGTGGCATGTTCTGACCACCGACAGGACGACCACGCTGTGTGGCGTGGAGAAGGAGGACGAGCCCCATCGGCGGGACGCGACGGACCGCCACTGCTTCCCCTGCATGCAGTCGTTCCAGGCGGTGGTGGAAGCCCACTGACGACCCCATGACCCCGGCGTTCCGCTGTGCCCCGGCCCCGGCGCCGGGGCACCCGTCCGAACCGGGGCCTGCGGCTCAGGGGCAGTGGCACCCGTCCCCGCTGGTGTCCGTGTCCACGTCAAAGGCTGTCGGACGGGTGTCCAGCCGGCAGAAGCAGGACGCCTCGATCGGTACGTCCGCCAACGCGGTCGCCGCCTTGAGCTGTTGGGCCACGAGCGCGGCCTCCCCCGTCCTGCCGGTACGCGTCAGGCACTCGTGAAACCCGTGCAACGCCCAGACGTTCCGAGGGTGTTGCAGCGGCCGGGGCAGGACGGGGTCGAGGCCGAGGTCTGCGCGGTAGACCGCCTCCGCGTCGTCGACCCGGCCCTGCTCCAGCAGCAGGGCCCCGTACGCGTGCCGGGTGGGCTGCATCCAGCCCCAGGGCTCGTCGTAGGGGAGGTGGTCGTCCAGTTCGACGGACCGCTCCAGTGCGGCGAACGCCTCGTCGTAGTCGCCCTTGCGATAGGCGAGTTCGCCGTCCAGCATCGCGGCCGCGATGGCGAGGATGTCCTGGCAGGTGTTGTTGAACAGCATCCGCGTCCGAGGCACCCGGCCCACCGCGGCGCGGAAGCTCTCCCGCTCGGCCTCGGCCCTCTCGACGTCGCCGGTCGCCGAGAGGGCGACACCACGGGCGTAGTGGAGCATCGCGGTGGTCGCGCAGTACAGCGCCGGGTCGGCGGGGAACGGCAGCGCCAGGATGTCGTCCCAGCGGCCGAAGCGGATGAGGACGTGGAAGCGCATCGCCAGGAAGCCCTCGAGCCAGTCGGCCATCGGCGGGCTCTGCACCCTGAGCAGTTCCTCGGGGACGACGGCTTCGAGTTGTGCGGCGGCGTCCAGTGCGATCTTCGAGAGACCCGCGAACATGGCACCGTAGATCCTGAAGTGGTGGTTGTGGGCGCGGTAGAGGGTGTAGAAGTTCATGGCGCCGGCCCGCGCGAGGTACTTCTCGTCGGCGGCGATCGCAAGGGTGTTGTCGGACACGACCCGGCGGTAGTCGCCGCACAGCACCTCGAGGTGCGAGGGCATGTGGTGCAGATGTCCGGCGTCGGGCACGGCACCGCGCAGCCGGTCGGCGACCATGAGGGCCGCTTCCGGCGTGGGGGACATCTCCATCAGGTGGATGTACAGGTGCACGACGCCGGGGTGCCGGGCACCGCTGTCACCGCCGAGCGCCCGGTCGAGTACGGCCTTGGCCTCCAGGGTGCGGGCATCCGCGGCAGGGTGGCCGGTCCCCAGGTCCCACAGCTGCCAGGGGGTGAGGTTCATCAGGGCGTCCGCGCAGAGCGCGGCGACGTCCGGGTCGTCGGGGGCGCTCTCGTACACCGCGAGCATGCGGTCCGCGTAGGGCTCGTTCCATACCGAGCAGTCCTCGACTGCCCGTCCCTGGGGGTAGCGGGCGCGCAGGGCGCCGATGAGGGCCCGCTCCACGGGGGTGGCCCCCGAGGCCTTCTCGTGCGCCCATTCGACCGCGGCATGAGTGCGTTCGACGCTGCGGACGAGGTCGTCGCCGTCGAAGGCCCCCCAGGGCTTGTTGTAGTTGGGGCCGAGGGCGTAGGCGATGCCCCAGTGGGCCATGGCGCAGTCCGGGTCGGCCGCGGCCGCCTTCTCGAAGCAGGCGACCGCTTCCTCGTGGTTGAACGCGTAGGTCCACAACAGTCCTCGGTCGAACCAGAGTTGGGCCTCGTCCACAGCGGTCGTCACGGGGCGGCGGTAGGTACCCAGGTCGTAGTAGCCGTCCATGGCGTCCATGGGCTCCCTCCCGGGGAAGCGACTGAATCGGCCGACCGGCCTCACCCGCCACACACGTCAACGGGGATGAAATCGACGATACCGGCACACCCACACCGATTCCGACACCTACGCAATGCGATCACCTGGCGACACCGGGTAATGACAACGATGGTCCCGCCATTCCTTCAGGGCCTTGTTCGCCGATGGACTGGCCCGACTCGCGCGAGGCTCCCTAGGATGTACTCCCTGTCCAGCCAGTCCAGTTGGCGCGGCACTCCGCAGGGGGAACGATGCACACCGGCAATCAGCTGTCCACCGAGATCGACGCAACCGTGCCGACAGCCGCGCGCATGTACGACTACTATCTGGGCGGCAAGGACAACTATGCGGCCGACCGTGCCGCCGTGGAAGAGCTCGACAAGGTGGTGCCCAGCACGCGCCGCCTGGCCCTGAACAACCGGCGCTTCCTCCAGCGGGTCGTCCGGGTCCTCACGCAGGAGTACGGGATCCGGCAGTACCTGGACCACGGTTCCGGTCTGCCCACCCAGGACAACGTCCACCAGGTCGCCCAGCGCATCGACCCGACCACCCATGTGGTGTACGTCGACAACGACCCGATGGTGCTGGTGCACGGGCGCGCACTGCTGGAGCAGGACAAGCGCACGGTGGTCATACAGGCCGACATGCGGGAGACCGACGCGATCTTCGGCCACGCCGAGACGCAGCGTCTGATCGACTTCTCGCAGCCGGCCTGCGTGCTGTTCAACAGCGTGTTCCACTGCATCCCGGACAGCGACACCGACGGCCCGATCGCCGTGGCACGCCGGGTCCGGGAACAGCTCGCGCCGGGCAGCTTCCTGGTGATGTGTCAGCTGGTCAGCGAGGACCCCGAGGTCCGCAGGTCCGTCACCGAGTTCATGGACCGGGCGACCCAGGGGCACTGGGGCCGGGTGCGGCAGGAAAGCGACGTCGCCTCGTACTTCGAGGGCCTGGAGATCCTGGAGCCGGGTCTGGTGGAGGTCTCCACCTGGCGTCCGGAAACCGAGGTGGCGCCCCGTCAGCTCACCCGGGAGTGGATCGAGTTCGGCGGCGTGGGCCGGATCCCGCTGTAGGTTCCTCGCGGCTCGCATGTCGCCGACACGCGAGCACGAACACGCCGACGCCTTCGCCCGACCCGGATCACCAGGGCCGCGCGAGGGGCGTTCGCGTTGTATTCCAGCCCGAGGTGCTACGACCCGGACTGCGGCTCCGGATAGCGGTCCCCCATCGTGGCGCGCAGCAGATCCAGGGATTCACGGGGCCGCAGCGCCTCGTCGGCGAGGCGGTCCAGCGCGATCCGGTACTCCTCCGTCTCGTCGAGGTCCTCGAGGAAGTTGGCGCTCCTGATGTGCTCCAGGTAGACCACGTCGGGCAGATCGAGGCCGCCGAAACGCAGATACGTCACCGGGATGGCGGGAGCCGACGCGTTCGTCACGCCCAACGGCACGATCTGCAGCGTGACGTTGGAGCGCTCGGCCATCCGCATGAGGTGGGCAAGCTGCTCACGCATCACCTCGGCACTGCCCAGCACGCGCAGCAGAACCGACTCGTCGATGACCGCCCACAGCTGCGGGGCACCCTCCCGCATCAGCAACTCGGCCCGCCGCATTCGGAGTTCGACGCGACGTTGTACCTCGCCGGCCGGCGCGTTGGGCAGGCCGCGCTCCACCACCGCACGGGTGTAGGCAGCGGTCTGCAGCAGACCGGGCACGTACTGGATCTCGAAGGTACGGATGGTGGCGGCAGCCTCCTGCAGCCCGACCAGCCGGTCGAACCACTCGGGCATCAGCCGCTTGTCGTACCGTTGCCACCAGCCCGGCTCTCCGGCCCGTTGGAGCAGCTTGACCAGCACCGAGACCTCGTAGTCGTCGGTGCCGTACAGCTCGAGCAGGGCCCGGATGTCGCTCTCGGTGGGCGGGCGGCGGCCCTTGCCGGACTCGATGCGGGACAGTTTCGCCGCACTGAAGCCGACGGAGCGCGCCGCCTGGTCCTGGGCCAGCCCGGCGTCCTCGCGGAAGCCCGCCAACTGCACACCGACCAGCATCTTCAGCAGGGTCGGAGCCGGCTCGGGCCGGTCCAGATAGGGCTCCAGACGGGAGATACGATGCGACGCGGCGGACATCCTGACTCCCAGCAGACCGGCACAAGGGCGGTTTACATTATCGCATCTCAACGTGTCGCAGCGTATGTGCCCCGCAGAAGCCTTACAGAAGTGGGTAGTTGAACTCCGCTTCACCTCTCCGGCCCCGCGTCGTCGCGACGGAGCGGGGCCGGACCGCCGCATCGCGCCAACCGGTTCGCACCAAACGGCCGCATCAGACCAGGTGGTCGAATTCGCCGCCCTTCGCCCCGGCCAGGAATGCCGCCAGTTCCGCCGACGTGTAGACCAGCGCGGGCCCGTCGGGGTCACGGGAGTTGCGCATCGCCACACCCCCGTCGTCCAGCGGGGCCACCTCGACGCAGTTCCCCTCGGCGTTGCTGTGCCGGCTCTTGATCCAGCAGGCGTCCAAGGAACTCGCCCGCACTCCGTTCCGCGCTCCTGGCACCGCAGCCTCCTTGCTGTCCCTGTGTACTGCCGGGCGGCACCCGGCCGTTCGCCGGTGCGGGCCGAGCCGGATCGCACTCGATCCGCCCCGGTCCGCCCCGAAAAAAACTTCACGCAATTTCTCGTGCAATTGCACGCGAGCGCTCTCGGCGTGGATAATAGCCGGAGCGTCAACCCCCTCGTTGGCGCCTCGTCCTGACGCCGCATCGGGGAGATGGCATGTCATCACCTGTGCACCAAGTGATCCGGTCGACCGCCGGCGCCACCGTACGGACGCGTGACCGCGTCTCGGCCGCGCCTGCCGGGTCCCTCCTGCTCGGCGCGGTGCCGCGGCAGGCCGGGAGACCGGACACTGAGGCTCTCCCGATGCCGGTGCCGGCACCCCCGGCGGGCCGGACGGACCGGGCCCGGCCGTCGGCCCGGCCGCCCGCCTGATCATCCCCCCACTCGACACGACCGCCGCGAAAGGCACCCACGCGATGCGCAGCGCTTCTACGGAACAGCCGAGCAGCGAGCGCCCTGTGCGCCACACGTCCCCGACCGGAATGGCCCGTACGACACCGCTCACGTCACTGTCCCGCGTGCCGTGGCGCGACATCCAGGACTCCACCGGATCCGCAGCGGCCATCCCCCTGCTGCTCAACGGCATCGCCTGGGGGGACGCCGAAACGGCCCGGTCGGCCCTGGAGGATCTGCGGAAACGGATCTGCCAGTACGGCTTCGTGGTGGAGCAGGCGACGGCCGCCACCGTCCCCTTCCTCTGGGAGCTGGCGCAGCTGTCGCATGTGACCTGTCGTGCCGGGATCATCCAGCTGCTCAAGGCCATCGCCGACGCCCGGCAGTGGGAGAGCACCGCCGCCGCGTATCCCAAGCTGCTCAATCACCGCGAGAACCCGGTCGTCTGGGAGCGGGCCGCCCGGCAGGCGGTGCGCGCCCGGCGGGGCGACCTGAGCCGTCTGATGGACGACCAGGACACCAAGATCGCCCGTGCCACGACGGAGCTGGCCCGCGCGCTGGCCGAATGAGCCCCGTTCGAGCGCCGTGGGGGACGAGCGCCGAAGGGGCCCGTGGCACGGGGAGCGGGCCGCGCGACCGGTAACGCACCACCGGTCGCGCGGTCCGTGGAGACCGTTTCGGGCCGACCGCCCGCTTCGTGAAGCGACCCGTTCCGGGCTACTTCACGAAGCGGTATTTCGGGGGGGCGACGGGCGATTCGACCACCCTGACCACCTCGGGGGTCCGCCCGGCAGCGTCGCCACGGTCCGCGACTCCACCGAACTGCGCGCCCTCTCCGGTCGGGCCGAGATCGCGCGGGAGCGGCTCGACATGCTCTACGACGCCGGGGTGGGCATCGGAACCAGTCTGGACGTGGCCCGCACGGCCGAGGAGCTGACGGAACTGGCCGTACCTCGGTTCGCGGACTTCACCACGGTGGACCTGTTCGAGACGGTGCTGGCCGGCGGTGAGCCGGACGTGGCGGGGGCGATGCGCCGCACGGCGTCGGTCGGCATCCACAAGGACGCCCCCCTGTACCCGGTGGGCACTCGGACCCGGTTCGTCGGGTCGTCCCCGCAGGGCCGCAGCCCGGCCTCCGGGCGGTCGCTCGTCGAGCCCCGGCTGAGCGAGGCTCCGGGGTGGCGGGCGCAGGACCTGGAGCGCTCCGGGCAGATCGTGGCGTACGGCATCCACTCGCTGATCACCGTGCCACTGCGGGCCGGTTCCCTGGTGCTGGGCGTGGTCGGCTTCTGGCGTGCCGAGCGGCCCGAACCGTTCGACGAGGAGGAGCTGGCCCTGGCGGAGGAGCTGGTCACGCGGGCCGCGGTGGCCATCGACAACGCCCGCCGGTACACGCGCGAGCACAGTATGGCGGTGACGCTCCAGCGCAGCCTGCTGCCGCGCAGCCTGCCCGAGCAGAGCGCCCTGGAGATCGCCTATCGCTCTCTGCCCGCGCAGGCCGGGGTCGGCGGCGACTGGTTCGACGTCCTGCCGCTGTCCGGTGCGCGGGTCGTGCTCGTGGTCGGCGACGTCGTCGGGCACAGGCTGCACGCGGCGGCCACCATGGGGCGGCTGCGCACGGCGGTGCACAACTTCTCGGCGCTCGACCTGCCGCCCGACGAGCTGCTGGGCCTGCTGGACGAGCTGGTCGGCCGCATCGACCAGGACGGGACGGAGGACGAGCACAGCGCCCCGGTGACCGGGGCGACCTGCCTGTACGCCGTCTACGACCCGGCCACCCGGCGTTGCGCCGTCGCCCGAGCGGGACATCCGCCGCCCGCGCTGATCCATCCGGACGGCACCGTGGAGTACGCGGACGTGCCCGTCGGCCCGCCCCTGGGGCTGGGCGGGCTGCCGTTCGAGACGGCCGAGCTGGAGCTGGCGGAGGGCAGCCGGCTGGTCCTGTACACGGACGGGCTCGTCGAGGACCGGAACCACGACATCGACGTGGGTCTGGAGCTGCTGCGCGAGGCACTGTCCCGGGCCGGGTACTCCCCCGAGGACACCTGCCGGGCCGTGCTGGAGTCCCGGCGTCCGGCCAGGGCGCGGGACGACATCGCGCTGCTCGTGGCGCGTACACAGGCGCTCACCGAGGACCGGATCGCCCGGTGGCCGGTGCCGTCCGACCCGGCGGCGGTCGCCGAGGTGCGCGCCACGATCGCGCGGAAGCTGTCCGACTGGGGCCTGGACGAACTGGTCTTCACCACGGAGCTGATCCTGAGCGAGCTGGTCACCAACGCGATCCGCTACGGCGGCGGCCCCATCGAGGTGCGGATGCTGCGCGACCGCAATCTGATCTGCGAGGTCCTCGACAGCAGCAGCACCTCGCCCCATCTGCGGTACGCGACCATGAACGACGAGGGCGGACGCGGCCTGTTCCTGGTGGCGCAGCTGGCGGAGCGGTGGGGCACCAGGTATCTGCCGGCCGGTAAGATCATCTGGGCCGAGCAGCCCATCCCGTGATCCACGGGGGCTGCCCGGGGATCCGCGCGTGAAGTCATAAGGTCCACTTATGAGTCCATAGACCGGACCCGCGTACCAGGTTAGGCATGCCTTAGCTTAGGATTTCCGACGAGGCTCTTGTCATCGCTCGAAGGGAACCTGACCATGCCCCGCCCCCTGCGGGTAGCCGTCGTGGGATCCGGCCCCGCCGGGATCTACGCCGCCGACGCCCTGCTCAAGTCCGATGTTGCCGCCGACCCGGGTGTCTCGATCGACATCTTCGAGCGCATGCCGGCACCGTTCGGTCTGATCCGTTACGGCGTCGCTCCCGACCACCCGCGGATCAAGGGCATCATCACGGCCCTGCACCAGGTGCTCGACAAGCCGCAGGTCCGGCTGTTCGGCAATGTGGACTACGGCACCGACGTCCACCTCGACGACCTGCGCGCGTTCTACGACGCCGTGATCTTCGCCACCGGCGCGACCGCCGACCGGGCGATGTCCTCCGTCCCGGGCATCGACCTCGACGGCTCCTACGGCGCCGCCGACTTCGTCTCCTGGTACGACGGGCACCCGGACGTGCCGCGCACCTGGCCGCTGGAGGCGGAGAAGGTCGCCGTGCTCGGGGTCGGCAATGTCGCCCTCGACGTCGCGCGCATCCTCGCCAAGACGGCGGAGGAACTGCTGCCGACGGAGATCCCGCCGAACGTCCACGAGGGACTGTTGGCCAACAAGGCGCGGGAGATCCACGTCTTCGGCCGCCGCGGCCCGGCGCAGGCGAAGTTCAGCCCGATGGAGCTGCGGGAGCTGGACCACTCCCCCACCATCGAGGTCGTCGTCGACCCCGAGGACATCGACTACGACGAGGGTTCGATCGCCACCCGGCGCGGCAACAAGCAGGCCGACATGGTCGCGAAGACGCTGGAGAAGTGGGCGATCCGCGATGTCGGCGACCGCCCGCACAAGCTGTTCCTGCACTTCTTCGAGTCGCCGTCGGAGATCCTCGGCGAGGACGGCAAGGTGACCGGCCTGCGCACCGAGCGCACCGAGCTCGACGGCACCGGCAACGTCAAGGGCACCGGTGAGTTCAAGGACTGGGACGTCACCGCGGTCTACCGCGCGGTGGGCTACCTCTCCGACAAACTCCCCAAGCTGCCCTGGGACATCGACTCCGGCACCGTGCCCGACGAGGGTGGCCGGGTGATCCAGGAGAGCGGCGAGCACCTGACGTCCACGTACGTCACCGGCTGGATCCGGCGCGGCCCCATCGGCCTGATCGGCCACACCAAGGGCGACGCCAACGAGACGGTGTCGAACCTGCTGGACGACTTCGCGAACGGACGGCTGCAGACGCCCGCGACGCCCGAGCCCGAGGCCGTGGAAGCGTTCCTCGCCGAGCACTCCGTCCGCTACACCACCTGGGACGGCTGGTACAAGCTGGACGCCGCGGAGAAGGCGCTGGGCGAGCCGCAGGGACGCGAGCGCGTGAAGCTCGTCGAGCGCGAGGACATGCTGCGGGAGAGCGGCGCGTGAACTGACAGCGGACGCAACGAAGCACCACCGAGCGCCCGTTCGGTCCTCACGGACCGGGCGGGCGCTCCGTCGTGTCCGCGGGGTCCGTTGCATCCACAAGGACCGCGAGGCCCGTTCGGCCCGTGGGGCCCGGCCGGTGTGAGTGTGACCGGTGTTGTGTACTATCCGATCCTTCACCGAATCACCACATGATCCTCACGCAAGGGTCATGCAGGGGGGATGAGTTCATGCGTATACGCACCGCTGCCGCCGCCACCACCGCCATCGCGGGAGCCCTGGCCACACTGACGGCCGTTCCGGCACACGCCGCGGAGTACAGCTCCGCGCTCAAGGTCCGCGGCGTCCAGTACGACGCTCCCGGACCCGACTCCAACAAGTGCTCCACGGGCAACACCCGCCACGAGTACCTGACGATCAAGAACTACTCGTCGACGAAGACCGTGAACCTCAAGGGGTACGTCGTGAAGGACGCCACCGGCAACCGGTTCGTCTTCAAGTCCAACCACTATCTCGAGCCCCGCGACTACGTGAAGCTGCGCGGCGGCAACGGCACCGATTCCGACAAGAACAACGTCGTCTACCGCAACAACTGCAACTTCATCTGGAACAACGACAAGGACACGATCTACCTCGTCAAGCCCACGGGCAGCCGTGCCGACGTGCACGCGTACACCAAGCGCGGCTCCGACCGGGACGGCGACGGGTACATATCGTTCCACAAGTGACCGGCCCCTGCCGGGCCGTCAGCCCATGAGGGGCAGGTGGCCCGTCTCCCCCGGCTGGAGGCGGGCCGCACGGTCCGGGAGACACACGCCGAGGGGCCCGGACTCCGACGACGGTACGGCGATCTCCACGCGCCCGCGTTCCAGCCGCAGCCGGATGCCCCGGTGGCCGCGGGAGCACAGGGGGAAGCCGTAGGAGGACAACTCCGGCCGGGGCACCGGGTCCAGTCGCAGGCCGCCGTTGCGCGTCTCAAGACCGGGCAGTCCGCGCCGGACCAGGCCGAGGGTCCCAGCCATGGCTCCGAGGTGGACGTCCTCGCCGGTGGTGCCGCCCTGGACGCCGGCGATGTCCCCGCTCAGGGCCTCCTGGCAGAACGTCCAGGCTTCGGCGCGCCGGTCGCGGCCCGGCGCCCAGCCGTGGACAAGGCCGCTGAGGGTGGACCCGTGGCTGGTGCGGTGCGGGTAGCGGTCCACCGTGAGCCGCCAGGTCGCCTCGTCCAGCTCGTGCCCCGGCCGGCGGAAGAGGCCCTGCGGTTCGGCCGGGGAGGACAGATACCCGAGCATCAGGACCTCCGCCTGCTTCGAGGCCCGGTAGCGGTTGACGGTGTCGCCCTCGCCTTCGCCCTCCAGGATCCGGTCCAGGCGCCAAATGTCCTCGTAGCGCCGCCGGTACTCCCGCCGGTCGAACTCGGCGAGCTTCCCATACCCCTCGGACTGGCTGATGACGCCGTCGTGGAACGGTACCTGCAGGGCACGGGGGACCCCCTCCCCCTTCTCGGGTTCGCTCCGCTCCAGTCCGGCCTCGGCGGCGTCGTGGTACTCGTCGGGGCCCATCACGCCCTTGATGCGGCGCCGGCCAGGAGCGGATCGTAGGCGGCGGGCGTCCGACCGGAAGCGGGAGGTCCGCAGCAGCAGTTCGGCGCCCCCGGTGTGCAGGAACTCGGTGTCGTCGGCGGCCTCGCCGTACTGTCCCACGTTGTACGCGATCGCCGATCCCACATGGTGCTGGAGACGGGGAGGGCCGGGCAGCCGGTGGCCCGACCGCTGGTTGAGGTGGAGCTGTCGGGCCTCCTCCCGGCCGTGGCTGCCGCTCCGCCGGAGGAACGTGCCCCCTCGGCGGCCCGGCGCAGGGGCCGGCCCTCGCCCACGACGCAGCGGGCCGGACGCAGACGTCCGGTCTCGGTCAAGGGTGCATTACGGTGGGGCATGAGGGCGTTCTGGTCGTTCGTGCAGATGTCGCGATCCACACCGAACCCAGAAGTCCCTCACTCGTTCAAGATCCCCAAGCTGTGGAATCCGTCACCGACCTCCGTGGACAGAACAGCTAGCGTTCCCGCAGGGGCACGCGCCACACCAGGGTGGTGCCACGGTCCGGGGCGCTGTCGATCTCCAGGTCGCCGCCCAGTTGCGCGGCGCGTTCGGCCATGTTGCGCAGTCCGCTGCGGCGGCCGCCCTCCGGGATGCCCACGCCGTTGTCGGCGACGGTCAGCCGTACCTCTCGGCCGTCGGTCTCGAGGGCCACCTCGACCCGGTCGGCGCGCGCGTGCCGGGCGATGTTGGTCAGGGCCTCGGACAGGACGGCCACCAGATGGTCGGCGGTCTCCTTCGGCACATGGGTGTCGACCAGGCCCTCCATCCGCACGCTGGGCGCGAAGCCCAGCACGGAAGCCGTCTCGCCGACCACCCGTACGGCGCGGGCCCGCAGTCCGGTCCCGGAGGCGGCGTCGTGGGCGCGCAGGCCGAAAATGGTCGATCTGATGATCTTGATGGTCTCGTCCAGGTCGTCCACCGCCCGGGAGACCCGCTCCGAGGCCTCCTTGTGATCGATGAAGCGGCCGGCGCTCTGCAGCGTCATCCCGGTGGCGAACAGCCGCTGGATCGCCAGGTCGTGCAGGTCCCGGGCGATCCGGTCGCGGTCCTCGAGGACCGCGATCTGTTCGGCGTCGCGGCGGCGCTCCGCCAGTTCCATGGCCACGGCGGCCTGAGCGGCGAAGCCCTGCAGCGGCTCGATCTCCTTCTCGGTGAACTCGCCGCGGCCCGCGGCGCGCACCAGCAAGACGATGCCCCGTACGCCGTCCCCCGACCCTACGGGCACGGCCACCGCCGGGCCGAGGCCGGCGAAGCGCGGCGGACCGGACGACACCCGCCCGTCGCAGGAGACGTCCGGGCTGGTGACGGGAGCGGCGCTGGTGAACGCCCGGCCCAGCAGGCTGTCGTCGACGGGGACGACGAGCCCTCGGTGGGCCTTCGCCTCCTGGCCCAGAGCGAGTTCCACGGTCAGTGATTCCGTGCCCTCCATCGGCACCGCCACCTCGGCGAGTGCCGCGCCGGTGATCTCCATCGCCCGTTCGGCGATCAGCAGCAGGGCCTCACTGCCGCCGCCGCCGGACATCAGGGCGTGGGTGATCTCCGTGTTCGCCTGCAGCCACCGCTCCCGCAGCCGGGACTCCTCGTACAGCCGGGCGTTGTCGATGGCGACGCCGGCGGCGACGGCCAGGGTCGACAGGACCGACTCGTCCTCCTCGTCGAACTGCGCCCCGGCACGCTTCTCGGTGAGGTACAGGTTGCCGAAGACCTGGTCGCGGACCCGGATGGGGACGCCGAGGAAGCTGTTCATCGGCGGATGGTGGGCCGGGAAACCGAAGGACGCGGGATGCTCGGACAGCTTCGCCAGCCGCAGCGGCTGGGGGTGCCGGATCAGCTCCCCGAGGATGCCGTGGCCCTCGGGGTAGTGGCCGATGCGGGCGATCTCCTCCGCACTGACGCCGACCGTGTGGAAGGCCGACAGCCGCTTGCCGTCGGGGCCGATCACGCCGAGTGCGGCATATTCGGCGTCCACCAGCACCGCCGCGGCGTCGACGATGCTGTGCAGAACCTGCTTCAGGTCCAGCTCGCGGCCCACCTCGAGGACCGCCTCCAGCAGGCTGTGCACCCGGTCGCGCGTGCCGCGGGCCGCGTCGATCCGGGCCTGGAGCTCCTCCAGCAGCTCGTCCAGCCGCATCTGCGGCAGCAGCGGACGGGGGCCCCCGCCCCGCTCGGAGCTCTCCACCCGTGGTCCTCCCGTTCGCTCGCCCTACCGGCAGCGTGTCCCCGGCAGGACCACGTTAACGGGCGCGGCCCGGTCGCCTCCCACAGGTCGACGAACCGGGTGTCAGCGGCCCGTGCGCCGCGGCCGGTCCTGTGCCTGGGTGGCGATCACGGCGGCCTGGATACGGCGTTCCACGCCGAGCTTGGCCAGCAGCCGGGAGATGTGATTCTTCACCGTCTTCTCCGCCAGATACAGCCGCTGGCCGATCTGCCGGTTGGTCAGCCCCTCGCCGATCAGGGCGAGGATCTCCCGTTCGCGTTCGGTCAGTCCGGGCAAGGCGTCCTGCTCCTCCTCCGGCTCCTGTGCCTGCCGCAGCCGGGCCATCAGGCGGGTGGTGGCGCTGGGGTCGAGCAGGGACTGTCCGGAGGCGACCGTCCGCACGGCCGTGACCAGGTCCGAGCCCTGGATCTGCTTCAGCACATAGCCGGAGGCGCCCGCCATGATCGAGTCCAGCAGGGCCTCCTCGTCGTCGAACGAGGTGAGCATCAGGCAGGCCAGATCCGGCAGCGTCGAGCGCAGCTCGCGGCACACGGTCACCCCGTCGCCGTCGGGCAGGCGGATGTCGAGGACTGCCACGTCGGGGCGGAGCGCGGGGACGCGGACCAAGGCCTGCTCGACGGTGGCGGCCTCGCCGACGACGGTGATGTCCGGTTCGTCGTTCAGCAGGTCGTGCACTCCGCGGCGGACCACCTCGTGGTCGTCCAGCAGGAAGACCCGGACGGGCCGGTCGGGTGCCGGCCGCTCGCTGTCCGCCATCTGACGCTCCTTGTCCTCGTGTGCCGGGCCGTACACCGTGTCCCGGTGCTCCCGGCCGCCGGGAGGTCCCTCACCGAGATCCTTCTCGATTCAGGGCCGAACGGCCAGGGCCGTTCGGCCCTGAATCCTGCCGGGCCACCTGTTCTCCGCCGGGGTCCCGCGTCCTTCGGCGGGCCGGTCGGCCCCCTTCCCGGGGCTCCGCCCGGGGCCGAAGGTCCTCTCTTGCCGGGCCGATGGGCCCGCAGCACCCCACGGGCAGTGGTTCCCGCCGGAAACAGGCTCGTCGGATTGCTATACAGAGGGTGCCGCCGGTCCGGAACGGCGGCCCACATCCCGCACTTCGTCATATCGTTGGGAGACCTCATGCTGTCCGAAGAATCCGCTGCAGTGGTCCGGGCCAGCCTTCCCGCCGTGGCCGGAGCTCTCGACGAGATCACCGCACGTTTCTACGGTGCGATGTTCCGCGACCGCCCCGAACTCCTGGACGGCATGTTCAACCGGGGCAATCAGGCCAGCGGGGCCCAGCGCCGGGCGCTGGCCGGTTCCATCGCGGGTTTCGCGCAGGCACTGCTCGCCGACCCGGACACCCGGCCGGACGCCCTGCTGGCACGGATCGCGCACAAGCACATCGCGGTCGGGGTCACCGACGACCAGTACACGATCGTGCACAAGTACCTGTTCGGTGCGGTGGCGGAGGTCCTCGGCGGCGCCGTCACCCCCGAGGTGTCCGCGGCCTGGGACGAGGTGTACTGGCTGATGGCAGGCGCCCTCATCGGGCAGGAGGCTCGCCTCTACCAGGAGGCGGGGGTCGCGCCGGGTGAGATCTGGCAGCGGTGGACGGTCGTCGAACGGCGCGAGGAGACCCCCGACGTCGTGTCGTTCGTGCTGCGCCCGGCCGACGGCGAACCGGCACCGCGCACACGGGCCGGGCAGTACGTGAGCGTACGGCTGCGGATGCCCGACGGGGCGCACCAGCTGCGCCAGTACAGCCTGTCCTCGGACCCCGGCGGCGATCTCCGCCGCATCACCGTCAAGCGGGTCACCGGGGACGCGGAAACACCGGACGGCGAGGTCTCCAACCTGCTCCACGCGCACACCCGCGCCGGTGACGAGCTCACCCTGTCCGTGCCGGCCGGCGACGTGGCCCTCGACGAGGCGGACACCCCGCTGGTGCTGGTCTCGGCCGGGATCGGCTGCACACCCATGGTGGGCATGCTCGCCCGGCTCGCGGCGACGGGTTCGGCACGCCGGGTTCTGGTACTGCACGCCGACACCTCGCCCGAGGAGCACGCGCTGCGCACCGAGGTACGGGCACTGGTGGAGCAACTGCCGGACGCCCGCGCGGTCTTCTGGTACGAGCGGCCGGACGTCGAGGAGCCCGAGGCGCGCAGCGGTCTGATGGACCTCACCGGGATCGACGTCCCGGCGGACGCGTCGGTGTATCTGTGCGGCCCACTGCCGTTCATGCGTACGGCGCGTGGCCGGCTCCTGGGGGCGGGCGTCCCCGCCCGGCGGATCAGCTACGAGGTCTTCGGCCCCGATCTGTGGCTCCCCGAAGCGGCCTGACCGCGTCGCAGACGGGCGGGGCCCTTCGCGC
>NZ_JBHSPC010000036.1:96841-136394 GCF_042656345.1 Streptomyces incanus | reverse complement strand
CCCCGCCCGTCGCGGCCCGGACCGGTCCGTGACGGTCCGGCCTCAGACCTCCAGATCGTTCTCGATCCGGCGCAGCTGGTGGCGGGCCATCGCCAGGTTGGAGCGGCTGCTCTCCAGCACCAGGTACAGGAACAGTCCGTTGCCGCCGCGCCCCTTGAGCAGGCGGATCAGGTGGTACTGGCTGCCCAGGGTGATCAGGATGTCCTCGATCTCTTCCTTCAGCCCCAGGAGTTCCATCGTGCGCAGTTTCGAGCGCACGACGTCGGTGTTGCCCGCGGCGGCGACCTCCAGATTGAAGTCCTTGCCGCCGCCGATCGTGCCGAGCGCCATGCCGCTGGTGTAGTCGACGAGTGCGGCGGCCGTGGCGCCGTCGATGGAGCTGAGGCAGTCCTTGAGCGCGGTCTCGGTGTTGGCCATGAGAGGTGTCCTTTCGGTCGTGATGGTTGTTCCGGCCGGCCGCCAGGTCGTGTCACGGGGGCCGGCCGAGGGGAAAAGTCAGGATTCAGCCGCCGGGCTGGGGCCGGGGCTGGTGTGCCGGCCGTTGCGGGGTGCGCACCGGCAGGGTGCCGATCCGGCGGTCGGCGTCCGGGGACGACGGGGCGGCGTGCGCGTCGAGCGCCGCGCGCTCCGCGTGCCTGCCCCCGCCCGGACCGACACGGGTGTCGATCAGATCCGCGATCCGTGCGCCGCTGCGCCGGCCCTCCAGATGCAGCCGGCCCACGTTGACCCGGTCGTCGGCGAGCAGAGTGAGCACCGCGGTGCTTCCGGCGGCGTAGGTCGCCACGTATCCCCGGGTGCCGCGCACCAGCAGTTCGCGGAACTCGCCGCGGGCGGCGGCATCCGTCATCCGGTACGCGACCCCGAGCGCGGCGGCGGTGAGCGCTGCCAGGCCCTCCGGCTCGGTGTCGGGCACATCGTGGGCGAGGACGAGTCCGTCGACGGTGGCCGCGAGCGACCCCGCCAGCCGGGGGATCCGGGTACGGAGCCGACGCAGTTCGTCCAGCACGTCGGTCTCGACGGCCATGAGCAGTCTCCTTTCGGCACGCTGTCGACGCGCGCGGATCACAGGGCCTCCAAGGCGTCCAGGAGCCGTCGCAGCAGTGCCGTGTCGGGCTCGTCCCACGCATCGCCGGATGCGCCGGTACCCGGACGGACGGAGGCGACGGGCGGGGGCGGTGCGGGGGTGATCAGTCCGTCGGCGGCCAGGCGGCGCAGCTCGACGAGGGTGTGGAAGGTGCGGCACGCGAGGGCCGAGGCGATCTGCGTGGCGGTGCTGGCGCCGTCGACCCGGGCGAGTGTCCGGCCGCGGCGGGGCGGCAGGTCCGCCGGGTCGGCACCGGGTACGCGGGTGAGCGGGGCGGTGTCGACGGCGGAGTCGGGCCAGATGCGGTCCAGCAGGTCACGGCGGCGCCGCGACTCGCGCAGCACGCCGGCCACCGGGACGGGGCGGACCGCGCCGAACCAGTGGGCGGCCTCGGGTCTGAAGCGGAGCGCGGCGGTGTCCTGGGCGAGCGCGAAGTACGCGGCGTCGAAGAGCGCGCCCAGGTGGCACAGCTCCAGCGCGCCGGCGGTGAGCCGACCGCTGTCCACGAGCTGGCGGCCGACGCGGTGGCGGGCGCCGGCCCGCTCAACCGCCTCCCACCAGCCGTCGGCGGGGAGCGCGCCGCTGCGGGTGAGCAGATCGCCGAGGTCGGGACTGTGAGCGGATTCGACGTGGACGATGTGCCCCGCCGCCAGGTAGAAGACCCCGGACTCGGTGGAGAGGGCTCCGGTGGCGCGGTCGGCCGCGAGGCTGCCGAGCATGGCGGGCGCCGATCCGTCGGTGGCTGCCGCGGTGGTCATCCGAGCACCAGCCGGTCCGCCATCTCGGCCAGCCGGATGCGGGCCAGGGCCAGGTTGCCTTCGCCCCGGTCGAGCCACAGGTACAGGAACACGGTGCTGTCGAAGGTCGTGATCACGAACCGGAGCAGGTGGTACGCGTCGACGGTGGTGAGGATCAGGTCCTGGACGGGCGGCTCCTTGCCGGACAGAACGGACGCCGTGCCGTCGGCCGGTGCGAGTGTGCCGCTCTCCATGGCGAGACGGGCGAGTTCGGCGGTCTCCGCCGCCGTGGCCTCCGGGTCGTCGCCCGGTGTCTCGCCCACCGCGCCGAGCGCGAGTCCACTGATCCAGTCGACCACCAGTGCCCCTCGCGCACCGGGCAGTCGCATGGCTTCCAGCAGACTCTCATCGATTCCGGGCACGCCGGATCCCCCTCCATCGCACGGCTGTACCGCGAACGTGACGTCGAAGCTACGCTGCGTGCTCGACCGAGGTGGGGGCTTTGGTGTTTTCCCTTGGAATATGCGACATGGACCCCTCGGCGCTGGTAACGTCGGCGCTTTTTGAGGTCCGGCACGACCGCCGGGAGGGGTTTCCTGAACGGCGGGGTGCGGGCAGGGCCTTCCCTGTGCGCATGGTGGACAGGCCCTGCTCGCGGAGCCCCATGGTGGTGACCGGGTACCGTCGTGATCACGAGTGACGGCCCTCCACCACGTGGGCGTTCCGCACACCCCGTACGCGGCACACACATGCGCGCATGGACAGGGGGATGACACCTACGGGGGTGACACGTGACACATGAGGGCCCCGCCACACGGGTAGCGAGAACGAGAAACACCGCCCGGCGATCAACCCGCGTCGGTCCCGCCGTCCGACAGCGACGACAATGGCAGGAAGCACGTGCCCCCGTTCACCCCTGGACCCATGCTCACCTCACGCACAGCCCGCCCTGTGATCCCGCCCTCCGTCTGGCTGACCGCCGGCCGGTACTCCGGGACCTCCGCACATGACGTACTCCGGCGCACCCTGCACCGGCTGGAGGACAGCGGGGACATCGACTCCTTCCTGGAACTGCCCGAAGAGCCGCCCGAAACAGGGCCGGAGCCGCGGCACGACGCGCCGGACCTGGTGTTCCAGGCCCGTGTCCGGGTCGCCGACGCGGTGACCGTGCGCGCCCGGCTGAGTGTCGGACCCGCTGCCGGCGGAGGTCAGCCCTGGGTCCTGGTCGCCGAGGCCGAACAGCCGTGGGACCACATGTGGCCGTCCCCCACCGGCATGTTCTGGCCCATGGACGAACCGGACATGGGCTGGAATCACGACGCGGCCACAGGACTGCGGCTGGGAGAGATCAGTCCGCTCCCCGAGGACGACAAGGCCGTACGGCGGCTGATGCGCGCCTGCGCGCGAAGCGCGAACGGGAACGGGTGGAACATCCACCTCGTCGTCCACGAGGCGATGACCACCGACGACCGCGGCCGGGTGCCGCTCGCGCGCTGGCTGCCGCCGGGCCTGCGGCACCGGGTGGTGGAGCACCGGGCCGCACCGCATCAGCTGCGGGTCGTGAACTGGGCGCTGCGCGACTGTGGCGTCGAGGTGCCGCGCGGCGGTGCGGTGGTCCTGCCCGGCAGCCCGGTCCCGGACGGCTACGACGCCGGGGAGTTCTCGGTGCGCGCGGTCTTCCTGGACGGCACCCGGCCGGCCGACCTCGTCGACGCGGTGACCCGGTTCGCGGCCCTGCCGCGTCCGCTGCCGGTCGGGGCCGAGGCGGCGCTGGCCGCGCTGCGGGAGGACTGGCGTCTGCTGAACCTGGAGGAGGAACTCGCCCGCGAGCGCCGGCTGGTCTCCCTGTACGCCGACGCGCTGGAGGCCATGACCACGTCCCGCGACCTGTACCGGGAGGCCGCCGAGAGCGCCCGCGAGGCGCTGGCCGCGTACCGGGAGGCCGCCGAGGCCCCGGGCGTCCGGGCCCTGCCGCCCGGCACGCGGGCCCCGTCTCCGATGCGGCAGCTGACCCGCACGTTCGAGCGCCTGAGGTTCGGCCCCAGGGCACGCCGTCCGTCGTCCGCCGGGGAGGAGCGCCAGGCCCTGCCCGCCGCCGACGCGCGGTCGGCGCCTTCCGGTCCGTAGGCCGGCCTGTCCGGCGCGATCCGCCGGACAGGTGAGGGCCGGCCCTCCGTCGGGGCGGCACACCGCCCGGGTCGTACGGCGGTCAGTCCGGCGTCCGGGGCGGGCCGGGCGCCGGCCACACCGCCCAGTGTCTGCCGGGGAACGGGGACACCACCCGGACGACCAGGGCCGTCAGCGCCAGGAGCGCGGCGACGACGGCCGCCGCGCCGGCGAGCCACTGCGGGGCGAGTGCGAGGCCGACGGCCCGGGGCAGGGCGGCGGACGGGAAGGTGCCGCCGTAGGCGTGGGCCCCTACCAGGACGGCCGGCAGCACGACCGCCGCCGCCAGTACGAGCACGCCGGGGCGTACGACCAGGAACAGGGCCAGCGCCGTGCAGAGCACCGGCAGGCCGACCGCGAGGGCGTGCGGGACCAGGGAAAGACCGTCGCCCCGGAGCGGGAAGTGGACCACCGCGCACACGGCGAGGGCCACCGCGGCGGACCAGCTCGACCAGGTCATGGACCGGACGAGCTGCACGTGGACCCGGCGGGGATGCCGGGTCCGCCGCCTCGAGTGCAGGGCCGCCGCGCCCCGGGCGCCGCGGTGCAGGAGCGGGAAACCCGCCTCCGGTCTCCCACGGCGCTCGTCGTCCCGTACGTCCCCGCGCTCTTTCCGGCGCCGGTCCCGGTTCCCGTCGGCGCCGCCGACCCCTTTCCGGGTTCCGTACGCGTCACCGGTCCGGTCCCCGTGCTCGTACCAGGACGGTTCGGGCGTGGGGCGGTCGAGGTGATCCGGTGGGGGCTGCGCGGCCAGTCGGTCTATCAGCTCGATCAGTTCCTCGACGGAGCGGCCGGAGGCGGCGGCCCGTAGTGCCTCCTCACGGCAGTGGGGTGCCAGCTGCTCGCTGTGCAGCAGCGCCACCAGCCGGGACACGTCCTCCACCGGGCGGTGCGCCGCCGCGGACCGGATCGCCTCGTCCGCACTGTCGGCGTCGCGGGGCGGCCGGGTCAGCAGGGCGACCAGACGGGCCACGTCCTCCACGGAGCGGCTCACCCCGATGGCGCGCAGGGCGTCGACCACGGCCCGGGTGTGTTCGGGTGAACGGGCCAGTGACGTGATGAGGTCGGCGACCTCGTCCGGGGGGCAGTCCGACACCGCCGCGTACACCAGGTTGCCCACAGGATCGCCGTACTGCTGTCGATCCCGCCCCTCGTCGGGACGTAGGGGCTTTGCCGGGTCCACGTCCAGGCGCAGTCCGCCGGTGCCGTAGACCGTCCCGGCGGTCGGAAGGGGCGCCGGTGGCGGCTCCGGCGCGAGGACCACGTCCGTCCCTCCGGGTATTTCGGAGGCAGTCGAGACGGTCGAGCCGCTCGAGGGCCTCGAAGTGTTCGACGGGGGTGTCGATGCGCAGGTGGTCATGCTCGGCTCCATGAATGAAGACTCAGGCCGCTCCCCACCCCGGACGTACGACGAGCGACGTTACGTGGACCATTACTAAGCGCCCCCGCCCGGCACGGCCACTCGGCTGGGCCATCGGTATGACCTGCGCCACTCCGCCGACTCCCGCGGGTGCCATACCGGAGCCGTTCCCGGGCATCCAGACAGGGAGACCGGTGTCCCGCCGCACCTTGAGGAGGACAGCCCGTGGACACAACCACCGTGGTACTCGTCGTGGCCGCCGTCGCCGCGGCCGCCGTACTGGCCTGTGCCGTGGCCGTCATGGTGCGACTGGTCCGCACCCGGCGCGAGCTGCGGCGCGCCGGTCTGCCCACGGGCCCGCGCTGGGTGTTCTGGGGCGCGGTCCTCTACCTCGTCCTGCCGACCGACCTGCTGCCCGACCCGGTCTATCTGGACGACATCGGCGTGCTGTTGCTCGCGCTGCGCTCCATGCGCGGATCCCTCGGCGCGGGTTCATCCGAAGCGACCTCCCTGCGACCGGATCGTGAACCCGCCGATGACTACGCTCCGTGAGGAAACCAACCACCCGTTCGATTCGTATAAGTCTCTGGAAGCCAAAACAAGTCGGCGGACCAAGCAGCGGTGCACAGCGGGCCACCGCCTGGTCGGCGCAGCACCGACGAGGGAGAGACGATGCAACCGTTCGCGCTCAACTACGCACGTCCGGCACGGGAGTTGGTCGTAAGCACTCCGTATGTTTACGACTCCGGACTGCAGTTGAACGTTCTCGCCGACGGACGAGTGGCGGCCTGCGATCACGCACTGTTGCGAGAGGTGGGCACCACGACGTCGACGGCGGGCTCCAAGACCCACTTCGACGACTGACCGTGGGTCGCAGACGATGACCGTACTGATCCTCACCTGCGAGGAGGATGTGACCGCCGACATGGTGGTCGTGCACCTGCACGGCTTCGGGGTCCCGGTGGTACGCCTCGACCCGGCCGATCTGACTGCCGGTGTCTCGCTCTCGGGTGAATACGTCCACGGCCGCTTTCGCGGCCATCTCTCCGCCGGGGGGCGGCTGGTGAGCATCGGCGGGCTGCGGTCCGTGTGGGTGCGCAGGCCGGGCGCCCCGGCCGGGCGGGCGGCCCAGCCGTCGCCCTGGCTGACCGAGGAGGCCGCTCAAGCTCTCTACGGGATGCTGCGCGGCTCGGACGCCCGCTGGATGAACCATCCGGACGCGGCCCGGCAGGCACGCCACAAGCCGTGGCAGCTCCGGCTGGCGCAGCACTGCGGCCTGCCCGTGCCGGCCACGGTCATCACGACCTTCCCGCGCGCCGCCCGGGAGTTCGCGGAGCGATTCCCGGACCTGGTGGTCAAGCCGGTTTCCGGATCGCATCCGCAGGATCCGCCGCGGGCCGTGCCGACCAGCAGGGTGGCGCCGGACGCCGACTTCGCCGCCGTGGCGTTCGGACCGACACTGCTCCAGCGGCGGATCGCGAAGCGCGCCGACATCCGGCTCACCGCCGTGGGCGAGCGACTGCTGGCCGCCCGCAAGGCCGCGGACCCCGGCGCCGAACCGGCGGAGGTGGATGTGCGTTTCGCGCCACCCGGGGCGCCCTGGGAACCGGTCGACATACTGCCGCGCATCGCGGACTCCGTCCGCACCTATCTACGCAAGGCTGAACTGGCCTACGGGGCCTTCGACTTCGTCGAGGACGCCGACGGGACGTGGTGGTTCCTGGAGTGCAACCAGTCGGGACAGTTCGGGTTCGTCGAGGTGGAGACGGGGCAGCCGATCGCGCGTACCGTCGCCGAGTGGCTGGCCCGGCCCCTTCCCGAGGAGACCGTGGAGGTCGGCAGATCGCCCACCACGACGTGCTGAGGGGCCCGTCACCACGCGGGGGCATGGCGGTACGGGCCCGTCCTCCGGTGCGGTACCCGGATCAGTGTGACCTGGGGCCGGGCAGAAGGGCGGTGCGCTGCCAGCCGTTGCCCGGGGACTGCTGCCGGTCGAGGCCGCCCTGGGAGTACCCGGGGGACTGCAGGGGACCCATGACCAGCTCCAGTTCCCTGTTCACTCGTTCGGCCTCGCTGCGGACCTGTGCGGGCACATCACCGCGCTCCGTGATGAGTCGGTCGTAGATGGGGGATTCCTTGAACACCCTGCAACGTGCCTCTCTGCTTCGTCGGCCCCGGGACGGGGACGCGACTGACGAGTGTAGGCGCCCGGACATCATTCAGGGGGAATTCACCCGTACGACTTGACGCAGGCCGGTACACGAGGGATATTCCCCGCACCCCGGGACGGGACGCACGCGCTGGTGCCGGATCCGTCAGGCGCCCGTGGTCGAACCGGGGCGGACGATCATGAGGACCGTGACCGTCGCCCACAGCAAATTGAACACGCCGGTGAACATGGCCAGTTGCACTGTCGCCCGCCGGTCGACGGACCGGTGCTGGGCCAGTTGCTCGATGAGTTCGTCCTGACGGGGCAGCACGAAGGCGATCAGGACGGCCGCGGCTGCCGCCGTGAGCGCGATGGAGGTGACGAGCCAGCCGTCGCCCAGAACGCCCATGGCGAGCGCGGTGGCCAGCCCGAGCGCGGGTACCGCGACGCCGATGCGGGAGTAGACCCCGCAGATGCGGTGCAGCACCTCGACGGTGGTCACCGCCGCCGCGACGGGCCCGTCGCCCCCGGCGGGGGCGACGCGGCGCGCGGCCGGTGGGAACATGCTCGCCGCGACGGTCACGGGGCCGACGGCGAGGACGGCGGCGAGGACGTGCAGGGACAGCAGAAACTTGGCCACCGGGGCTCTTTCCTTGGCGTGATCAGCGGTGAAGGGCTCACGCTAAGGGCTTTTTGGGCCTCCACCCATGGGCTGGATCGACAGCTTCCAACGGATTCCCGCCGGCCACGCCCCTCTGCCTTTCCTCCGGCCCGACGCACCACTGCCCCGCCCGTGCCGGGCTCTTATGAGTGGCGGGGATCCGCCTATCGTGGCGTTCATGCATTCCGTGGCGATTCTTCTGCTCGACCGGGTCATCCCGTTCGACATGGCGGCACCCATGCAGACCTTCGACTGGACGCGGCTGCCCGACGGCCGCCCCGCCTACCGGGTACGGCCGTGCGCCGAGACACCCGAGGTGGCGGCGGACGGCGGGCTGTTCCTGCGCGTCGACCGCGGACTGGAGACGCTGACGGACGCCGACACGATCATCGTCCCGGGCCGCGCCGAGGGCGCCTCGCCGCTCTCCCCCACCGTCGTCACGGCGCTGCGCCGGGCGGCCGGGGCGGGCACTCGGATCGCCTCGGTGTGCGTGGGCGCGTTCGTGCTGGCGGAGGCGGGGCTGCTGGACGGGCTGCGCGCCACCACGCACTGGGTGGCCGCGGATCGGCTGGCCCGCTCCTTTCCACGCGTCGAGGTGCAGCCGGACGTGCTCTACGTCGACAACGGGCAGATCCTCACCTCGGCCGGTGCCGCCGCCGCGCTGGACATGTGCCTGCACATGGTCCGACAGGACCTCGGCTCGGCGGTGGCCGCGAACACGGCCCGGATGTCCGTCATGCCGTTGGAACGGGAGGGAGGACAGGCCCAGTTCATCGTGCACGAGCACCCGCCCGTGCCCCGCGGGTCGACCTTCGAGCCGTTGTTCGAGTGGATCGAGGACAACCTGACGCACGAGGTGACCCTCGGGGCGATGGCAGCGCGTGCCGGGATGAGCGAGCGCACCTTCGGCCGCCGTTTCCGCGAGCAGACGGGCACCACGCCGGTGCGGTGGCTGCTGCGGGCGCGGGTGCGGCGCGCCCAGTACCTGCTGGAGAACAGCGACTACACGGTCGAGCGGATCGCCCAGCAGTCCGGGTTCGGCTCGCCCACGGCGCTCCGCGAGCGGTTCCGCAAGGTGGTGGGCACCACGCCGTACGCGTACCGGTCGGCGTTCCACGGCCGGCGGCCCGTCGCGGGCACCGACTCGTAGCCGCCGGTCACACGGTCAGGCAGCGGCCGTTCTCGCCGTCCGGGCTTGGGTCCGCGGTCCGGCCGTCGGCCGCGGTCCGCTCCCGGGCGAGCAGCGCGTCCGCGCGGGTGACGGCCTCACGGATGCCGGCCGTTCCCGTCATCACGCAGAGCGTGTACGTGATGTCCTCCAGCTCGCGCGCCGCGACGGGCGAGTGCCGCTCCGCCTGCGCGATCCGCAGCGTCGCGTAACGTGTCAGCAGCTGTCTGACGGTCTTCGGATCCGGTACCAGCACGAAGGCGCCTCTCTCTGGGTGTGCGGCTGCGCCTACCCGCACCGCCGGGAAGTAGTCCATTCCGTTCATTCCGGCCGGCCGGAATGAACGGGACTGGATGAACACCGAACGGGTGGCCTGCCCCACGCCAGTCCGCCTGCCCGCTGTGCAGCTCGGTGTACGCCCCTCCCCGGCGCAGCAGTTCCTCGTGGGTGCCGATCTCCTGGATCCGGCCGTCCGCCATGACCACGATCCGGTCGGCACCGCGCACGGTGGACAGCCGGTGCGCCACGACGAAGGTGGTCCGCCCGTGCAGCAGCCGGGCGAGCGCCTCCTGGACCAGCGCCTCGGAGCGGGTGTCCAGCGCCGAGGTCGCCTCGTCGAGGACGAGCACCTTGGGGTCCCTGATCAGGGCGCGGGCGATGGCGAGGCGCTGGCACTGTCCGCCGGAGGCCGGAGCCCTCCAGGACGGGCGTCCCCGGCAGTGCTCCGCGCCGCGCCGTGCGCGACTGCGCCTTCCGGCCGGTTCCAGGAGGTTCCCGCGGCTTCACCCGAGGGCCGCCGGCGCCACGGTGGGAAGGGAGCGCTCTCCGCCCACCCGGCCCCCTCCGCCCAACCCGGTTTAAGCAGCCCTTAAGAAGCACTTAAGCATGTGTGAGGTTCTCGCGAGCACTGCGAGTAACCCCTGTTCAGGGAAAGTTGAGGGACAAGTCGGACCCGTTGGCGGGGGTGGCTCCGGTCCGTACCATCAGAGCCGGGCGCCGACACCGGCGTACGACTGAGAGCGCTCTCAGCACCATCGGGGAGCGCTCGGGGCCCCGACCCCCGCACCCCCTCCGCACCTTGTCAGGTACCGCTCACCAGAAACAGCTCGCCAGAACCACTCGATCACCTCAGGAGACCCCCCACATGACTCCTCGTCACCAGCGCTCCCTCGGCCGCCGGAAGGTCCTCTTCGCCCTCGGCGGGGCGGCCGTGGCCGTGCCCGCCGCCGCCGCGCTCGCCCCCCACGCCCTCGCGGAGACGTCCCCGGACACGCGGGCCGCGGCGGCCGCCGCGGCCCCTCTCCCGCTGACGGTCGTCAACGACAGTGGCTCCTTCGGCAACGCGAACGTGCACCTCTACATCGTGGGCAACCAGGACGGACGTCAGGTACGGGTCACCCCGGACGGCACCCTGGCCCCGGTCTCCCTGTCGGACAACGGCGCCGACGGCTTCACCGACTACGCGATCAGCCTGGCCGGCGGTGGCGAGACCCGGCTGTCCCTGCCGTACATGTCCGGCCGCATCTACGTGGCCCTCGGCCAGAAGCTCAAGTTCAGGGCCGTCACGGACGGTAACGGCAACGCGGCGCTGCAGTACCCGGCCGGCTGGGTCACCTCGGACCCCAACTACCGTGTGCTGCACGACTGTGCGGAGTTCACCCACAACTCCGCCGGCATGTTCTGCAACACCACGATGGTCGACATGTTCAGCGTGCCGATGAGCATCCGGCTCACCGGCTCCAAGGACCAGTCCACGGGCGTGTTCCGGAACGGGGGCCGCGGGGCCGTGTTCGCCGCGCTCAAGCAGGTGGAGGCGTTCTCACGGCTCGTCGTGGACGACACCCGGATCATCGCTCCGGGACACGGCCTGGACGCGGGTCTGTTCGCCAGGGACTACCTCGCGCCGTACATCGACGAGGTGTGGAGCACCTACACCGGACGTGACCTCAAGGTCACCACCAACGCCGGCATCTTCACCGGCCGGGTGCGTGGCGACCGGTTCACCTTCGACGGACCCGCCCAGATCTCCTTCGGCAGGCCGTCCACCCGGGACGTCCTCTTCTGCGACGGGGCGCTCGCCGCCCCGAACGACGGCACGACCGGCCCGGTCGCCGCCGTGCTCGGCGCCGGCTTCAACCGTTCGACGCTGCTCAGCCACCCCGGCCAGCCGACCACCGATGCCTCGGCCTTCTACCGGACCGAGCTCACCAACCACTACTCCAAGGCCGTGCACACGGCCACGGAGGACGGCAAGGCGTACGGTTTCGCCTTCGACGACGTCGCCGACTTCGCCTCGTACATCCAGGACACGGCCCCCACGGGCGTGCGCCTGACGCTGTCGCCCTTCTGAAGCCTGTCTGAAGGGCCGGAAGACGGACGGCGCCCCTCCCCGCCCGCGGTGTGCCGCGGGCGGGGAGGGGCGCCGTCGAGGACTCCGGGACGGTGGGACGTGACGCCGGCGCACCCGCGAACGTCGCCCTGCCGTCGCGGGCAGGTTTTCCGCGGGCCGGGGAAGGTACTCCTGCGCACAAGGAGCGGCCCCTTCCAAGCGGCGCCCCGTGTTCCGGATGCACTTCGGGCTCCCGCGTTGAATGGTGATACCGGACCCGATGACCGCACCGGGGCCGCTACAGCCATCCGGACCCGAGGAGTCAGAGATGTCGACGTCCCAGCCCGAGGAGTCCCGGCCGCCCGAGGAGCGCACCACCCCGGACGGCCTGCTCCACGCCCGTACCGGCACCGATGTGTCGCCGGAGGATCTCGTCCTTGCCTCCGGCAAGGATCTCACCCCGCAGAATCTCGAATGGGCCAGGCGCAAGCTGGCGGAGGAGGGACCCGCCGCACTGGACAAGCTCCTCCCCTGACCCCTGCCCCCTGCTCCGCCCTTGCCCGGCTCTTCCCGTCCCCGGCCCTCACTCCGGCCCGTCCGTGGCCGCGCCTTTCGGGGCGCCCTGCCCCGGCGTCGGCGCGATCCTGACCTGAAGGTCGCCGATCGTGTGCGGAGGCCAGGCGCGGGCGTAGCCGGGCGGGGTTCCGCCGGGGCCGACGAGCACGGCGACGGGGACGCGGTCCGCGGTGCTCAGTATCTCCGCCACCGTGGTGTTCTCGTTGTTCCCGCCCGTCTCGCCGGAGGAGCAGCCGGTGTAGTAGGCCACGGGGATGGCCTCGTGACCGGCGATCAGGCAGGGCGGGCGGACGCCGAGCCGGTGCAGTTCGCCGGCGGTGCGGGCCCAGTCCCGGCGGCTGTCGGTGTTGCGGTCCACGGTGTGCGTCAGGACGGCCAGCTGTACGGCCAGATGGCCGGCCAGCGCGAGCGCGACCAGGGGCGCCACGGCCGGCCGCCACGTCCCGGCCGGTGTCCTGACCAGGTGCCACAGCGCGTCGGCGACGGGGATCGCGAGCAGCGCGTAGGCGGGCTGGAGGAAGCGGGGCGCCGCGTACCCGATCATGAAGAGGTACGGGAGGGCGGCTGTGGCGGCGCAGGCCAGCGGCAGCGCGGTGCGCAGGGCGCGCCGGGCCCGTACGGCGACCACCAGCGCGAGGACGGCCAGGAGCGGCAGGGCGAACCACCAGAGGGTGACCACCGGATGGGGCATGGTCCCCGTGCACGGGCGGCACAGACCCCGCCCGCCCAGGCTGCGCAGTTGGTCGTCGACGGCGATCTGCAGGCCGAGCCCGCCCTGGACGCGGGAGGCCTCGGCCAGCCGCTCCCCCAGTCCGCCGTACCGGGCGTAGGCCTCGGCCACCCACTCGGCCGCGCCCGCCGCGAGGCCCGCCGTGAGTGCGATCAGAAGGCGGACGTGCCGGCCTGCCAGGGCGAGGACCAGCAGGGGGATCGTCACCCATACGGCGTCGGTGGGCCTCATCAGCGCCATCAGCACGGCGCCCGCCGCGACGCCCCACAGCGCACCGCGCGCCGAGCGGTCCGCGTGGTACCGCAGGAAGCAGCCGACGGCGGCCAGGGCGCCGATCGCGACCCACTGGTTGGGCATGGCCTGGGGGCCGTAGAAGAGGGTCACCCACAAGGACGCGAAGAGGGCGCCGGCGGTGACCAGGACCCGGGTGGGGAACAGGCCGCGCCAGGCGCGCAGCGCCAGGTACAGGCCCAGGCCGGACAGGAGGGCGAGGTAGACGCGCAGCAGTGCGGTGGACTCCGACCAGGAGGCGACGGGCGCCACCAGGAGGGAGACGCCCCGGGCGCGCGGGGCGCTGAAGAAGGCGGCCGGGTGGTGGGAGGCGACCTGGCTGACGTAGACGATCTCGTCCCAGCCGAGTCCCAGCGCCGGACGGACGAGGACGAACTGGGCGACGGTGAAGACGGCGGCCAGGACCGCGAGCGGGGCGGTGCCGTCCGCGGAGCGTGGTGCGCCCGGCGAGGACGTGCGGGCGCGTGCGCGTCGTCGTCCCGCGGTGAGAAGAGCGCTCTTGTCGTCGGCCATCATCCGTCCTCGTCCCGTGTGCCGTCGCTCCTGCCGGTCACTTGCGCGCAAACAGAAACAAATTAACCCGCCGGGCGCGCAGGGGCAGGCGGAACGGCGATCGCGGTCACCGCTCGCCCGGTTCCCGGGGTCCTCCGGTGAGTTCGGCGAGGTCCGTCACGACCCGGTCGGCGCCGTGGGCGTAGAGCGCGGCCGGCCGACGCGGTCCACGCCGACGACGTAGCCGAAGCGGCCGGCGCCGCCCGCGTCCATGCCGGCCGGCGCGTCCTCGAACACGGCGGCCCGGCCGGGCGGGACGCCGAGGTCCCGGGCGGCGGCGAGGAAGGTGCCGGGGCGCGGCTTGCCGGGGAGGTCGCGTTCCGCGGCCTCCACACCGTCCACGCGGGCGTCGAAGGGGTGCTCGGCGCCGGGGGCGCGCAGCACGTCCCGGCAGTCGGCGCAGGCGGAGACGACGGCGGTGCGCAGGCCGTCGGCGCGGGCCGCCTCGATGGAGCGCAGCGTGCCGTCGTAGGCCTCCACTCCGCCGCTGCGGATCCTTTCCGGGAACAGCTCGTTCTTGCGGCGGGCGAGCCCGTGCACGGTCGCGGCGCCGGGCGGATCGTCCGGCGCACCCGGGGGCAGGCCGACACCGCGGGAGGCGAGGAAGGTGCGTACGCCGTCGGTCCGCGGGCGGCCGTCCACGTACTCGACGTAGTCGGCGTCGGTGAACGGCCGGAAGTCCGCGCCGTCCCGCTCGCGCAGGAAGGCGTCGAACGCCTGCTTCCAGGCCGCCTCGTGGACCGCGGCGGTCCTGGAGACGACGCCGTCGAGGTCGCAGAGGCAGGCCGGGATGTTCTCGGGCAGACCCGGATCCGCCATACCGGACATGGTCCCGTGTCGCGGCGGACAGCACGCGGCGAGGGGCGGACGGCGGCGGGACAACCGGCGCCGTCCGGGCGGCGGGCGGGAGTGACACACTCTCCCGTGTGGCGCCGACCTTCGACGATCTCCTCCACCGCGCCCGAGCCCTCGGCCAAGGCGGCCGACGCGCGGTGCTCGGCATCGCGGGCAGCCCCGGGGCCGGGAAGTCCACGCTCGCCGGGGAGTTGGTGCGGGCACTGAACGGCGCCGGGGAGCCGTGGGTCGCGCACGTCCCGATGGACGGCTTCCACCTCGCCGACGCCGAACTGGACCGGCTCGGCCGCCGGGACCGCAAGGGTGCCCCGGACACCTTCGACGCGGCCGGGTACGCGGTCCTGTTGCGGCGGCTGCGCGAGGAGACGTACGGGGACGTCGTGTACGCGCCCGGTTTTGAACGGGTGCTGGAGCAGCCCGTCGCGGGGGCCGTTCCGGTGCCGCCGACGGCCCGGCTGGTAGTGACGGAGGGGAACTATCTGCTGCTGGACACCGGTGCGTGGGCGCGGGTGCGGCCGCAGCTCGACGAGGTGTGGTTCTGCGAGCTGGACGAGGAGGAGCGGGTGCGGCGGCTGGTGGCCCGGCACGTGGAGTTCGGCAAACGTCAGGACGAGGCGATGGCCTGGGTCGTGCGCTCGGACGGGCCCAACGCCGAACTGGTCGCGCGGACCCGGTACCGCGCGGACCTCGTGGTCCCGGCGTCGGCGGTGCCCCGTGTGCGCCGCTGACGGGGCGGGCCGCTCGTGCACCGCCGACGGACGGGTGCGCCGGCGGGCGGGTGCGCTGGCGGGCCGGCCGTTCTTCGTCCGGAGTCATGCGGTATCACCCGTATGGTTCCACCCCTGTTCGCCACGCCGCGGCACGCCCAGGAGCCCCTGACGGCGGTGCGGGGCGCCCGGGCGCCGGAACGAAGGTCGCGCTGATCACCGACCCGGCGCCGGGCCCCCTCCAGGACGAGGCCGACGTCGCCTTCGCCACCGGCACCGGGTCACGCCCGGTGTTCGACTCGTACGCAGTTCCGGGCGTGCTGTGCGCGGCGCCGCTCCAGGCCATGACGGACGCGGATCCGGAGCGGACGCGGGCCCGGCTCGACGAGCACGAGCAGGTCGCCGACCAGCACCAGTTCTTCCTCAGGGACTGAGCCCGCGGGGCCCCCTCCCCGCCGGCGCCCTCAAGTGGACCTTCCGCTTCAAAGCGCGCATGAATGTTTTCATACGCCTTGCAAACCACATGGCATATATAAATACTGCTGACGGATCACGACATGTCCACTCCGGACCGCGATCCGTACCCACCGCGTCATCACCTGCTCCGCCCGGAAAGCCGACGGTCCGCCCCTGCGTAGCCGGACGCCTTCACAGCGGATGTCGCCGGCTCCGACCGGACGCCTGCACGAACGCCCGAACCCGCCGGCTCCTACCCGCTCCGACGGCCGCGCCGGACCAGGGCCGCCCCACCCGTCGCCCACCCCAGCGACGCCGCACACCCGGAAGCGATGATCATGACCGTGACGTCCACGCGCCCCAGTCCGGACTGGCCCTGCCAGGTCAAGGCACCCGGCAGCTACGACTGGGAACGCTCGGCGGCCAAGTGGCTGCGCGAGCTGGTACCGGCGCGCTACGCGAGCTACCCCGCGTTCATCCGGCACCCCGTCCTGCTGGCCCGGCACGCCCAGATCCAGGTCGAGCACGAGATCCGAGTGGCGCGCACCGCCCTGCAGACGGCACGGGCCGACCTGCCCCGGCTCGGCCTGCACGAAGGGGCCATCGAGCATACGATCAAGCTGTACGCGGCCGAGGTCATGCAGTTGCAGCACATCGCGCGCAGCGTGCGCGCGGTCACGCGGGCCCTGGTGGAACCGGGCCGCTGACCGGACGGGACGTGCCGGTCGGGCGTCACCCCGTACGGGACTCCAACGCGCGGCGGGTGTCGTCGCCGTAGACGCCGGTCTCGTCACCCTGGACGCCGTACCAGAGCTGGAACCGGGCGACGGCCGCGGACAGGGTGGCGTCATAGCGGCCGCTGGTGGCGCCGTCCCGGTAGACGTCCGGGATGCGCAGGAGGCGTTCCTGGAGTTCGGCCACCTCGGGGCCCGAGTCGCCCTCGCTGAGGAACCCGGAGGCGGCCGGGGCCCGCTCGGGCGGCACGGCGGGCGCGGTCACGGGCGGGCTCGCGGAGGGGCGGGGGTCCGGCACGGCTCGGTCGTCGGTGTTCTGCCTCAGGAGCAGGACCGCGCCACCGAAACCCAGTACCGCCGCCGCGGCCACGGCGATCGCCACGGCGGCCCGTCGCGTCGCGGGGCTGTGCGTGGGCGGATGCACGGGGGTGTGCGAGGACCGGCTGGGCACCGTGCTGTCGTACGAGGGGCCTCGGGGCGCACGGCGGTTGGGCGGCGTACGCCCGGATGCTGGACTGTGGTGCGTGAAGCTCTCGTACGCGGGGCCGGGCACGGTCGTCGGCGGCCGGGCGGGCGGATCGGGGGCGACCGACGGGAACTCCTGCGTCTCGTCCTCCGGACCGGTCGCCGGCCGGGGCAGGGTGACGGACTCGTAGCCCTCGTGCTCCTCCCGTTCGAACTCCTTGAACAGTTCGGCGAGCGCGTCCGTGCGGCGCGGGCGCAGGACGCGGACGGGCTCGAGGGGCGGGCCGTCGTGCGGCTGCCCGGGGTCGGACGGCGTCGGCACGCTGCTCTCCTTCCGCTGCGCACGAGGGCGGAGCCGCCCACATGAAGAGATACGCGCCCAGCGCGGCGGAGGTTCAGCCGGCGGCGCGCAGAAAGCGGTGCAGGGAAGCCGTCATGGCGGACACGAAGGACTCCCGGGACGCCGCGTCCAGGGCGTCGAGGGACAAGTACGGGTTCAGGTCCTCCAACTCGACCAACAGCAGTTCGCCGTCCGGGGCGCGGCAGGCGTCGACCCGCTGGATGCCGTGGTCGAGGGTGTTCCAGTCGACGAAGCCCCGGGCGAACTCCAGGTCACGTGGGGTGGCTTCGTACGGCTCCAGGTGCCAGCGCCGGCCGGGGTCCGGGGCGTACAGGGCGTACTGGATGTCGTGGTCGACGAAATAGAAGGAGACCTCGTACGCGAAGTCGATGTGCGGCTGCACCAGGACGCTGCCGTCGATGAACTCCCGCACGGTGTCCCCGGCGACGACGCGCAGCCCCATCGAGTCGGCGCCGAGCCTGGGTTTGACCACGTACCGGTCCGCCGCGGGCAGCAGTTGCAGGTCCTCGGCGCGGTCGACGGTGGGGATCACCGGCCGCCCGGCGGCGCTCAGCTCGAGCAGGTACTGCTTGCCGGCCATGTCGCCCCGGCCGGTGAGTGGGTTGTAGACCGGTTTCCCGGCCTCCGTGGCCCGCCGGCGGAAGGTTTCGTAGGCGTCCGGGTACGTCAGCACCGGGCCGCTGTTGCGGACGACCACGGCGTCGAAGCCGTCCAGCAGCGCGGCGGCGTCCCGTGGATGGCAGAGCGCCAGGTCGAAGTCGGCGCGCAGCCGGGAGGTGAGGTGGATGTCCTCGTCGCCGTAGCGGCGCCCGCGGGCCGGGTACGTCAGGTCGGTGACGTACAGGAGGCGGGGACGGGGGCGGGCGGGCGCCATGCGGAGCTCCTCGGGAGACGACAGCGACCTGATCATATGAACGATCCGCAGGTATCGAAACAGCACAGGAACGCGGCGGACGCAAAGAAGTGATACGGAGTGCCTTTACGAGTGGCACTGAGTGCCATACGCTGTCGCTGTGCACGGTGGCATACGACACACCGAGCACGTGCGTGCCGGGCACCGTGCACGCGGGATGGCGGCCGAGTGCAGGGAGTTGACCAGCGTGTACCACCACTCAGGAAGCGTGGCTCAGCAGGCAGCCGGCACCACGACGCGGCTGCTCGAACCCCAGGGCGCGAACAGCTCGGAGGCCATGACCTTCCAGCGGTGCACCTGGTGCGGCACCGCGATGTACCACCGGCTGCTGTGCCCCGTCTGTCAGGGCAGCGACCTGCGCACGGAGCACAGCGCGGGCGTCGGCACGGTCCGCCACTCCACGACGCTGCACCGCAATACACCGGCCGCCCGGAACATGTCCCTGATCGAGATGGCCGAGGGCTTCGTCGTCCGCGGCAGGGTCATGGGCCCGCCCATCGGCATCCACAGCGGGGACCGGGTACGGCTGTCCACGGCCAAGGACCCGGTGCGCGGCGAGCCGGTCTTCCAGCTCGTCGACGAGCCCTACCGCGCCTGGACCTGACCGCCCGCCCAAAACCGGTCCGGGCGGCAGGAGTTCAGCTGGCCGAAGTCCGGGCGGCCGAAGTTCAGTCGGCCGGTGTGACGCGGATACCGACGGTGCCGTCACGGCCCCGGCGCAGCCGGCTGCCGAGCAGCGTCAGCCGGCCCGGCAGACCGTACTTGCGGGCGATCAGCTCGCGGTAGCGGGCGGTGGTGGCCACATCGCAGATCTCCGCGGCGGCCGGGACCTGGCCGCCGGTCGGACGGCCGCGCACGTCGCAGGGGCCGACCAGGACATCGGCGCGGGCCCGGATCCGCTTGACCTTCCAGGAGTCGGCGGCGGTCCAGACCCCGAGCGCGTTCCCGTCCCGCACCACCCACACCGGGGTGGCCACCGGCGTGCCGTTCCGCCGGTAGCTGGTGACCAGCAGGTACTTTCCCGCTCCGAGCCGTTCGAGCAACGCGTCGTCCATACCCGGCAGTCTAGTGTTCGGCCACCACCTCCTGCTCGCGCCGGACGCCGCCCTGTCCGCGCGCCGGGCCTCTCGACACCGATCGGCGCGCAGGCCGACGCTTTCCGTACATCGGATCGCTCCGGCGGTGAACACGGCGGGGCCCGCGTCCGTATGGACTGAGGGCACTCGACTCAGGGGAGGCCCCGCGGTGTTCGCACCGCGCTGTTCTGGTTCGGGAGTCACGCATGAGGCACGCACGACGACGGGTCGTCCGGCGAGTGACACGGCTGGCGGCCGTCGGCGGACTCCTCCTCGGAGCGACGATGGTGACCCGCGCCGTCGCGGCTGAACCCCCGGCGCCGGACCCGGTTCCGTACGCCGCGGCCGAGGAGGGCACCGGCCCCGGCTCCGCACTCGTGTCGCGGCTCGGCGCCTCCCGTACGGCGGGCAGCTGGCTCGGCGAGGACGGCCGGACGGTCGTCGCGGTCACCGACGAGAAGGCTGCTGCCGAGGTGCGGGAGGCCGGCGCCGACCCGAAGTTGGTGCGCCACAGCATGCGCGACCTGAAGTCGGCCACGAAGACGCTGGATTCGGCTCCGCGCGTGCCGGGGACGGCCTGGGCCATGGATTACCGGTCCAACGAGGTGGTGGTCCGCGGCGACAGCACGGTCTCCGCGAACGACTGGTCCGACCTGACCCAAGTGGCGGAAGGGGCCGGGGGTTTCGTCCGCATGGAGCGCACCGAGGGCACCTTCACCACGCGGATCAACGGGGCGGAGCCCATCCTGTCGACCGCCGGGCGCTGTTCCGCGGGCTTCAACGTGACCGACGGCAAGAGTGAGTTCATCCTCACGGCCGGGCACTGCGGGCCGGACGGGTCGGTCTGGTTCGCCGACGACGGGGGCAGGAAGAAGGTCGGCACCACGGTCGGCGGCAGCTTCCCCGGCGACGACTACTCCCTGATCGAGTACGACGGCGGCCGGGCCGGCGAAGGCGCCGGTGTCGTGTCGGTCGGCAACGGCCAGGGCATACGGATCACCGGCGTGGGCGACCCCACCGTCGGCCAGCGGGTATTCCGCAGCGGCAGCACGAGTGGGCTGCGCGACGGGGAGGTGACGGCGCTCAACGCGACGGTGAACTATCCGGAGGGCACGGTCAGCGGCCTCATCGAGACCAATGTGTGCGCCGAACCCGGTGACAGCGGCGGCCCGATGTTCTCCGAGGGCATCGCGCTCGGTGTGACGTCGGGCGGCAGCGGCGACTGCCGGCAGGCGAGCGGTACGACGTTCTTCCAGCCGGTCACCAAGGCGCTGGCACAGCTGAAGGTGGACCTCCTCGTGGCCCCGAAGGCCCAGGGCGGCGCGGACACGGCCGCCCCCGCTCCGTCGGCTTCGGCGGGTGCGGCGGCGGCCCGGGACGCCGCGTCACCGGGTTCCCCGGCGGCGGGGATCGGCGCGTCGACGCTGCTGTCCCGCCTGACCGACCCGCGAAACGTGGGACCCGGGATGCTGGTCATCGGGGGCAGTCTGATGGCCCTCGTGGCGACCCGCTGGATCCGCGCGGAGCAGGACCGCAAGGCGTACCAGCGGTACTACTCGGCGACATGGGGCTGAGCCGGGTACGGGTACCTGCGCCGGTGCCGGTACCCGTACGTGGGCACCGGCGCCAGGGCGTCGATGAGGATGCTCACCCGTGAGACGGGCAACCCGGGCCACGAGGACGGCATATGCGCCCCGGGCCGGAGAGCCGGACCGGCGATGCGGCCGGGACCAGACCCCGAGCCAAGGCCGAGGCAGGCGACAGAGCAAGCGGGGGGAGGCCGGCGAGGATGACGGACGGCGGGGCCTGTACGGCGCCTCAGGCCGCCTCGGCCCGCTCCGGGAGGGCCTCGGCCCACTCCTGGACGAGACGCTGGTACTCCGCGCGCTGCTCGCCGCTCAGTGTCCCGCCCGACCGGAGCCACAGGGCCCGGATCTCCTCGTTGACCTCGGCAGCCGATCGCTCGGGTGAAGGTTCAAGAGTGGTGGACATGTTGTGAAGCATAGGGCCACCGGCGTGAAAGCCGTGTGAGCAATCACGAGCCATTCGAACATATCGGACAGTGTCGCTGATCACGTCCATCTGCCATGGAACGTGGGCGAGTTCACCTTCACGGGTCTCCGAAGGGCCACCCTCCCGGCCTCCCCCGCCGCTTCCCGCCCCTCCCCGACCGGCACGGCCGGTGGGGGGGCGGTGGGCGCGAGAACCCGCGTGGCATGCAGGCCTGGCGGAGTCTCACGACGACATGCGCGAACCGTCCGGTGTCGGACAAGTGCCACCGAACAACGGGCCGTTACGGCATCGTGTTCCCTGACCCTCCGAAGGGCACCGAGACCGCGGTCGCCGCCCACGGGAAGACGGGAAGAAGGGCGTCGAGTTCACGGCCTCCACCCGGCCGGTCGCCGACCGAAAGGACTTCCCGGCGTTCAGCTCCCCGATCACCCACCGCGCGGCCGACGTGTGTACGTCGCAGATCGGCCTCGTTCTCTCCCAGTGAAAGGGCACGCATTCCATGACGTTCTCGCTCGGCATCGTCGGCGCCGGCCAGTTCTCCGGCCAGTTCGCCACCCTGTTCCAGGCGCACCCCGGCGTCGGTGACATCCACGTCACCGATCTGCTGCCCGAGCGGTCCCAGCAGCTCGCCGCCGCGCAGGGACTCGCCGGAACCTTCCCGTCGTACGAGGCCATGCTGGAGTCGCCGGAGATCGACGCGGTCGCGCTCTTCACCCAGCGCTGGACCCACGGCCCCCTGGTGCTCCAGGGTCTCGACGCGGGCAAGCACGTGTACTCGGCGGTCCCCATGGCGATCCGTACGGAGGAGATCGCGGCGATCATCGACGCGGTCGAGGCGACCGGTCTGACGTACATGATGGGTGAGACCAGCCAGTACCACCCGGCAACGGTCCACGCCCGCGACCGGATCGCCGAAGGCGCCTTCGGGCGGCTGTTCTACGCCGAGGGCGACTACGTCCACGACATGGACCTCGGCTTCTACGAGGCGTACCGGTACAGCGGCGGCGACAACTGGAAGGCCACCGCCAGCTATCCCCCGATGCTGTACCCGACACACGCGGTGGGCGGGGTGCTGGGTGCCTGGCGGACACACGCGGTCGGCGTCTCCGCGATCGGCGTCAGGGACGAACGTGGGGACGGCGTCTTCGACAGGGAGATCAGCCGGTTCGACAACGACTTCTCCAACGCCACGGCCCTGTTCGAGGTGGCGGGCGGCGGCGCGTTCCGCACGAACGAGTTCCGGCGGGTCGGCTATCCCTCGCACATCAGGGAATCGCGGTTCCGGTTCTTCGGTACGGAGGCGAGCATGGAGCAGCTCGCCACGGTCGCGCTGTGGCAGGACAAGAGCGGCGTCCAGGACATCAGCGAGCTGCTGCAGCCCAAGGAGACCCTGTCCCCGGACGACCCGTCCCTCCAGCACGTGGCGCCGGAGCTGCGCTCCGCCTTCACCTCGGGATCGGCGGCGGTGCACGACCGGTCCCGGCTCCCTCGCGAGTTCGACCTGCTGCCCAACGGCCACGAGGGCAGCCACCACTACCTCGTGGACGACTTCGTGACCGCCGTGAGCACCCGCACCCTGCCCTCGGTGAACGCGTGGGTCGCCGCCCGCTACACCCTGCCCGGCATCGTCGCCCACCAGTCGGCGCTGCAGGGCGGCACCAGGCTGGAGATCCCGGACTTCGGGGACCCGCCACAGAGGTGACCGCCGGTCACCACGGCAGGGCGGCGGACCGTCAGCGGTACCCCGTGACGTCCGCCGGCTTGCCCGGGTCCTGGACCTCGACGAGGTAGCGCCAGGCGTCCGGGCGGCTGCCGTCGAGGTCGGTGAAGCCGTACTCCCGGGCGAGGCCGCCGCTGGAGAGGGAGGTGCCGTTGAAGCGGGACACCCGCGGATCGGCGGCGAGCGCGGCGACGGCCCGGCCCACGTAGCGCGGGGTCTCCGAGATGGCGAAGTGGGGGACGCGGGTCAGGGCGTCCCGCCAGTTGTCCTCCCTCACCCCGAACTCGTCGAGCATGATCTCCGAACGGAGCCAGCCCGGGGTGAGCGCGAGGGCCGTGGCGCCGCGCGGGCCGAGTTCGTGGCCGAGGGCGAAGGCCATGCGCAGGACGGACGTCTTGGCGAGGTCGTAGAAGAAGGAGACGCGGTAGGTGTCGCGGTTGTAGTCCGCGGTGCCGTCGGTGACCTCGACGACCAGGCCGCCGGGGTGGCGCAGCAGCAGCGGCAGGGCGTGGTGGCTGGTGACGGCGTGCGTGTCCACCGCGAGCCGGAGCAGGCGCAGCCCCTTGTCGAGGTCGTGCTCCCAGACGGGAGCGTCCCACTCGAAGAGCTTCTCGCCGCCCCAGATGTCGTTGACGAGGACGTCCAGGCGGCCCTGCTCGTCGGCGATGCGGTCGACGAGGGCCTTGACCTGGGCGGGGTCCAGGTGGTCGGTGGGGACGGCGATGCCCCGGCCGCCGGCCTCGGTGACCAGGTCGGCGGTGTCCTCGATGGTCTCGGGGCGGTCGTACTCGGAGCGCTCGGCGCGGGTGCTGCGTCCGGTGACGTAGACGGTGGCGCCCGCCGCGCCCAGTTCGACGGCGATGCCGCGTCCGGCTCCCCGGGTCGCTCCCGCGACCAGTGCGACCCTGTTCTGCGACGACCCGGTGGTCGACTCCGGCATGCCCGGCCTCCCGTCACGCGTGACAGCGATCTGCTGTCGCTACGAGAGTGACGGGTAAGCCGGACATCCTCTGTCACCTTTTCCCGGGAGTCGCCCCGGTCGGACACGGCCGGGGCGAATTCACCGGAGCGGCCTCAGTGGCCGCGGGCGATCCACTCCTCCAGGTGCGGGGCCTCCGCGCCGATGGTGGTCGAGTCGCCGTGGCCGGTGCGGACCGTCGTCTCCGGCGGAAGCGTGAGCAGCCGCTCCCGGATCGAGGCGACGATCGTCGGGAAGTGGGAGAACGAACGGCCGGTGGCACCGGGACCGCCCTGGAACAGGGTGTCGCCGGTGAACACGGTGGCGAGCCCGGGGTCGTACAGGCAGACCGCGCCGGGCGCGTGCCCCGGCGTGTGCAGCACCGTGAGGTCGGCGCCGGCCGCCTCGATCACCTGGCCGTCGACCAGCCAGGAGTCGGGGTCGCGGTCCGGGTGGGTCTGCTTCCACAGCGGCAGGTCGTCGTGGTGCAGCCAGATGGTGGCCCCGGTGCGGTCGGCGAGGGCCGGCGCGGCGTCGATGTGGTCGTTGTGGGCGTGGGTGCACACGATCGCCTTCAGGCGGCGGTCGCCCACGGCCTCGGCGATGGCGTCGGCGTCGTGGGCCGCGTCGATGACGATCACCTCGTGGTCGTCGCCGACGATCCACACGTTGTTGTCGACGTCCCAGGTGCCGCCGTCGAGGCTGAACTGCCCCGAGGTGACGAGGTGTTCGATGCGGGTGGTCATCAGAGCACCACCACCGAGCGCAGCACGTCGCCGTGGTGCATCCGCTCGAAGGCCTTCTCGACCTCGTCGAGCCCGATCGTCTCGGTGACGAACGCTCCGAGGTCCAGGCGCCCTTGCTGGTGCAGGTCGATCAGCATGGGGAAGTCGCGCGAGGGCAGGCAGTCGCCGTACCAGGACGACTTCAGGGAGCCGCCGCGTCCGAACACGTCGAGGAGCGGCAGTTCGAGCTTCATCTCCGGGGTGGGCACGCCGACGAGGACGACGGTGCCCGCCAGGTCACGGGCGTAGAAGGCCTGTTCGTACGTCTCGGGGCGGCCCACGGCCTCGATGACGACGTCGGCGCCGAAGCCGCCGGTGAGTTCGCGGATCGCCTCGACCGGGTCGGCCGTACGGGAGTTGACGGTGTGGGTGGCGCCCATGGAGCGGGCGGTCTCCAGCTTGCGGTCGTCGATGTCGACGGCGATGATCCGCGCCGCTCCGGCGAGCCGGGAGCCGGCGATGGCCGCGTCGCCGACGCCGCCGCAGCCGATGACCGCGACGGAGTCGCCCCGGCCGACGTTGCCGGTGTTGATCGCGGCGCCGATGCCCGCCATGACACCGCAGCCGAGCAGTCCGGCGACCTGCGGGGAGACGGCGGGGTCGACCTTGGTGCACTGTCCGGCCGCGACGAGCGTCTTCTCGGCGAAGGCTCCGATGCCCAGAGCCGGAGAGAGTTCGGTCCCGTCGGTGAGGGTCATCCGCTGCTTCGCGTTGTGCGTGTCGAAGCAGTACCAGGGGCGTCCGCGCCGACAGGCGCGGCACGTCCCGCACACCGCGCGCCAGTTGAGAACGACGAAGTCACCAGGGGCGACGTCGGTGACGTCGTCGCCCACCGACTCCACGACACCCGCGGCCTCGTGGCCGAGGAGGAAGGGGAAGTCGTCGTTGATGCCACCCTGCTTGTAGTGCAGGTCGGTGTGGCACACCCCGCAGGCCTGGATGCGGACGACCGCCTCCCCCGGCCCCGGGTCGGGTACGACGATCGTCTCGATGCGTACCGGCTCGTCCTTGCCCGGTGCGATCACGCCGCGCACTTCCTGCGCCATGGTGCTGGCTCCTTCGTCTCCTGATGTACGTCCTCCGACCCTACGCGACCTGCCGGGGACCCGGCCGGTGGGCTCCACGGCAGGTCGGGGCGTGTTGGCCGGGAGTTTTCGTGCCGGGTGCACAAGAGCGGTCCCGGCGCGCCGCGGGCGGACCGCGGCGACGTAGCCTGAGCTCTCCGCCGACGCCGAGGGAGCGACGTGAGCATCGCAGCGCAGAAGTCCGGCCCGCCCGCCTGGCGGGCTCTCCTCGGTTACGTACGGCCGCACCGGTGGGCCCTGCTGGGCGGCGCCTCGCTGTCCCTGCTGACGGGGGCGACCGGCCTGATGCTGCCGCTGGTCGCCCGCGACCTCATCGACGACCTGTCGGGCGACCGGGCCATCACCGGCGCGCTGGTGATGATGTCGGCCCTCGTCATAGCCAACGCCGCGCTGGGCGCACTGGGTTCGTACGTGCTGCGACGCACCGCCGAGTCGGTGGTGCTGGGGGCGCGGCGCTCGTTGTCGTCGTATCTGCTGCGGCTGCGGATCACGGCCGTGGACCGCAGCGAGCCGGGTGACCTGATGGCCCGCATCACCTCCGACACCACACTGCTGCGGGAGGTCACCACGGACTCGCTGGTGGGCCTCGGCACCGGCGGTCTGACGCTGATCGCGACCATCGCGCTGATGGGTTTCGTCGATCCGGTGCTGCTGGGGGTCACCCTGGCCGTGATCGCGGGCGCCGGGACGGTCCTCGGGCTGATCGTGCCGCACATCAGCCGGGCCAGCCGGCAGGCGCAGGACGCGGTCGGTGTGATGGGGGCCTCGCTGGAGCGGGTGCTGGGCGCGCTGCGCACGGTGAAGGCGTCCGGCGCCGAGCCGCGGGAGGAGCGCGCGCTGCACGAGGCGGCCGAGGAGTCGTGGCGGCAGAGTGTGCGGGCCGCCAAGTGGTCGGCGGCGGCGGGCAACACGGCGGGGCTCGCGATGCAGGTCGCGTTCATCACGGTGCTCGCGGTGGGCGGGGCGCGGGTGGCGACGGGCGCCATCGACATCGGCACGCTGGTGGCGTTCCTGCTGTTCGTCTTCTACCTCATGATGCCCATCCAGAGTGTCGTCGGCGCGATCACGCAGTACCAGACGGGCAGCGCCGCGCTGGCCCGGATCCAGGAGGCGCTGCGGCTGCCCGCCGAGCCTGCCGCGGGGCCCGCGGCCCTGCCCACGCCGGGGGCCGCGCCCGCCACGCTCGCCTTCGAGGACGTGCGTTTCCGTTATGCGGAGGATCTGCCGTACGTGCACCACGGGGTGACGTTCACCGTGCCCGCACGGGGCATGACCGCGTTCGTCGGCCCGTCCGGCGCGGGCAAGACCACCGTCTTCTCCCTCATCGAGCGCTTCTACGATCCGGATTCCGGGGTGATCACCCTCGACGGGCGGGATCTGGCCGACTGGGAGCTGTCGCGGTTGCGGTCCTCGATCGGCTACGTGGAGCAGGACGCGCCCGTCCTGTCGGGTTCCCTGCGCGACAACCTGCTGCTCGGGAACCGGGAGGCGGACGACGACGAGGTGGCTCGAGTGGTGAAGACGACTCGGCTCGACGGTCTGGTGGCCAGGCTCCCCGAGGGGCTCGACACGCTGGTCGGGCATCGCGGCACCAAGCTGTCCGGCGGCGAGCGCCAGCGGGTCGCGATCGCCCGCGCGCTGCTGCGCAGTCCCCGGCTGCTGCTGCTCGACGAGGCCACCTCGCAGCTCGACGCGGTCAACGAGGCGGCGCTGCGCGACACCGTCGCCGATGTGGCCCGGACGACGACGGTGCTGGTGGTCGCGCACCGACTGTCCACGGTGACGATGGCCGACCGGATCGTGGTGATGGACGCGGGCCGGGTCCGCGCGGTCGGCACGCACCGGGAACTGGTGACCGCCGATCCGCTGTACGCGGAGCTTGCGGCCACGCAGTTCCTGGCGACCAGCGGGTGATTCCTCCCGGCCGTGCGCCCCCGCCCCGGGGCGGTGCGGGGGCGCGGCCGTCGGCTCTGGACGGCGGGGGCCATCCGCTCGCCCGGGGCAAGAAGAACGCACGGGCCGCCCTTGCCGTACGCACCGGGCGGGGGGAGGCTCGTAGGTGAGGCCCGGCGTGGCCCGCTCCGGACCGGGCCGAGGCCCTCGAAGGAGGTCATCATGGCAGCCTCGGCAGAATCCCGCTTCGGCACCGACACCCTGCGCCGAGGGCTCGAGGCCCCGACGGCCGCGCCTCTGAAGGCGCTCTACGCGGACGACGCCGAAGTGCGCATCGTGGACCGCAACACCCAGCCCAGCCATCCCATGGTGCTGCGCGGCCGGGACGAGATCAACACCATGCTCGACGACGTCTACAGCCGTGACATGACGCACCGGTTGGAGCGGTGCGTCGTCCAGGACGACCAGGCCGCCTTCAGTGAGACCTGCGTGTACCCGGACGGGGTGCGGGTGTACACGGAGTCGATGGTTTCGCTGCGGGACGGAAGGATCATCGAGCAGACGATGGTCCAGGCCTGGGACGACTGAATGCTCGCCCCCACGAGTGAGGGGGGCTCCTGGCTCACGCCGCTCGCTCGGCGAGCGAGCGAGTCTTACTCGATCAACACCAGCCTGGTCCGGACCTGTCTGGAGGAGCATCGCACGGGCGGAGTCCTCGTCTCGGGGGGAGACGGTTCCGCACGCGGTGCGGGCGCAGGTGCGTTCCGACAGCGGCAGTGCGTGCTGGGTTCCCGCTCCGCACCGCGTGCAGTCCATGGTGGTGTGCGCGGGATGCACCAGGCGCACGTCCCGCCCGTGCCTGCGACCCATCTCGAGCAGGGCCCGCTCGGTGGCGCCGATCGCCGCGTCCGCGGCCTTGCGGGCCATGAACGTCCGGGCGAGGAACTTCGGGCGGACGTCCTCCACCGCGATCACGTCATGGTCGCGCACGATCTTTTTGGTCCATTTGCGGGCGGTGTCCTGCCGCTGCCGGGCGTTCCCCGCATCCGTCTTCGCCCGCAGCCGCTTCGCCTCCCGGTGGCCCTTCGATGCGGCCTGCCCCCTGGCAGGTCTGCGGCGGGCCGTCATCCGGCCGTAGCGCGCCGGCTCCTCCCTGCCCTCCCGGCCGTGCTGAGTGTGCGGGAGGTCGTGGGCGTCGCTGGTGGTGGCGCCGGCGCCGCGCGGCGAGGTCCGGCGCACGGCACGGCGCCGGCCTGCCCGGCACGGGGGCGTGGATCCGGGCCGTGTCCCACCGAGTGGTGCAAGCGATCACGGGCTTCACGTTCCGGCCCGGGGCACCTGGCGATCTCCGCGGAGACGGAAGCACGTGGAGCGCCCCGTCGAGGCGAGTTGAACACCCGGTCCGGCGGAGCCACCGTCCCCGCCCCGTGCATTCCGGCGCCCTGATCGGCCGCACCACCCGGTGGGACGCCATCTGGATCCGCACCGGACCGTGCGGGAGCTGCTGCGGCGGGGCGGCGTCACGGCGGTGTCGGTGCGCACCGGCCTGACGGTGACCGGGCGGCCGGCGCAGTTCGGTCGCGGGGTGCCGACGGAGGTCGGCGAGCGGATCATCGGCCGGTTCGCCGCCTGCCTGTCCGAACAGCTGACGCAGCCGGCCGGAGCAGCCGATACGACCGGTACAGCCGATGCGGCCGACACGTCGGGGGCGGCTGTCGCAACCGGTGCGGCGCAGGCCGTCCGGCGTGCCGAGACCCCGCCGGACGAGCCCCCCGGCCTGCTGCGCACCGCCGGTCCGCCGGTCGCCAAGCGGGCCGCCGCGGTGCTCGCGGGCGCCGTCGTACCGGGCCTGCCGGTCGCGCGGATCCGCAGGCGGCGCCGCCCTTGACACCAGGGCCGACAAATAGATGCAAAAGGTATGTGTGAACCATGTCGGTGCGGGTAGGCGGCGTCGTAGCACCTTCGATTGCGGAAGGAGGTCTGTGAGAAGCGCATCTACTCGCAGCGTCCGGGCCGCTTCCACCGACACGAAGCGGTCCGGCCCTTCGAGCGTCGGCCCTGCAGGCGCCGGCCACTCATCAAATACCCTTTTCCGTACGCTGATCGCTCCGGCGTGCGAGGGACGATCACGGCACGGTCTCGGCGGCGTTTGAAAGGCGGGACCGGGGTGGCCACGGGGTTACGATCGGGCAACGCGCACCAAGCCGCCCGTTCGACGGCAAGCGACCCGAAGGGCCACAAATCCAGATGCCGGTCAAGGTCAGCGTCATCGTCCCCGTGTACAACCCGGGGATCTACATCGAGGACTGCATCTCCTCGCTGCGACGGCAGTCCCTGCCTCCCGAAGAGTACGAGGCGATCTTCGTCGACGACGGTTCCACCGACGGGACTCCCGCACGGCTCGACCGGCTGGCCGCCGAGGACCCTCGGATGCGGGTGATCCACCAGGAGAACTCCGGCTGGTCCGGCAAGCCGCGCAACGTCGGGATCGCCGCCGCCCAGGGCGAGTTCGTGATGTTCGTCGACAACGACGACTACCTGGGCGACGAGGCCCTGGAGCGGATGTACGCGTACGGCGTGGCCAACGGCGCGGACGTCGTCGTGGGCAAGATGGCCGGCAAGAACCGCAGTGTGCCGGTGGAGCTGTTCCGCCGCAACCATCCGCGGGCCACGGTGGGGAACGCTCCGCTGATCGACAGCCTCACCCCGCACAAGATGTTCCGCCGGGCGTTCCTCGACGAGATCGGACTGCGTTTCCCCGAGGGGCGGCGGCGTCTGGAGGACCACGTCTTCGTCACCGAGGCGTATCTGCGCGCGGCCAATGTCTCCGTTCTCAGCGACTACGTCTGCTATTACCACATCCGGCGCGACGACGCCTCCAACGCCGGTTTCCAGCGCTTCGATCCGGCGGGTTACTTCACCAACCTCCGCGAGGCGCTCGACGTGGTCGAGCGCCACACCGAGCCCGGCCCGGTGCGCGACCGGCTGTTCCGCCGATGGCTGCGGGTGGAAATGGTGGAACGGCTGCGTGGCCGGCGGCTGCTCGGTCTGCCGGACGACTACCGCAGGGAGTTGTTCGGCGAGATCCACAAGGTGGTCGTCGAGCGGTTCGGACCCGCTGTCGCGGCCGGGCTGCAGCCGACGCAGCAGGTGGTCGCCTCGCTGACGGCAGCGGACCGGTACGACGACGTGGTGGCCTTCGCCGAGTGGGAGGCCGGGGTCGCGCCGACGGCGGCGCCCACGAGCGTGGAGTGGGAGGGCGGTTCGCTGTGCATCGGCTTCACCACCGAGTACGCCTCCGCGGGCGCGCCGATGACGTTCCCGGCGGATGCCGTGCGTACCCCGCTGGCCGATACACCGAAGAACGTGGAGGAAGCGGTGACATGGGTCGGCGCGGAGGCCGCGGCCCGCTTCGACGAGGCCACCGCGGATCTGCTGCTGCGTGAACGCTCCAGCTCCGCCCAGCACTTCCAGCCCGTGGAGTTCACGCGGGAGACGGTTGTGGCCGACGGCGGGGAGCAGGTGCGGCTGGTGCTGCGGGCGACGGCCACGGTCGACCCGGGCATGCTGCCGGGTGACGGGATCTGGGATGCCGTCGTGCGGGTCAAGCTCGGCGGCTGGACCAAGGAGTGCCGTCTGGGCCCGGCCCCGCGTGCCACCCGCCCGGAGCCGTATGCGGGCGTCGCCGCCGGCCGGGCGGTCCTGCCGTACTGGACGGAGCCGCACGGCAATCTCTCTCTGGACGTCGCGGTGAAGGGCAGACGGCTCGGCCTCGGCCAGGTGCGGCGGCCGGACGTCACGGTCTCCGGGACGCGGCTGCGCGCCCGGATTCCGCTGCACGCGGCGGACGGCACGCCGGTGCGGCTCCGGTTCACCTCCGCGGGCCGGACTCTGTACACGCCGGGCGCGCTGACCGCTGAGCCGGAACGGCCGGGGTCGCGGCTGGGGGCGACGCTGCCCTCGGGTCTCCCCCGCGGTGTCTGGCGGGTGGCGCTCTGCCTGGACCCGGATGCCGCCGAACCGCGGTTCGACGGGCTGCCGTTCGCGCTCCGCTCCGGCCGGGGCGGGGTGCTGGTGGTGCGGGTTCCGCGCCCCGGCGCCGTGGAGAAACTGGCGCGCAGGGCGCGGCGGGTGCTCGGCGTCGCCCGTGCGAGGGTGGCGCCGCTGATCAGAGGGAGGCGGTGACCGGTGCGCGCACTGGACCTGGAGGGTGCCTGGGTACTGGAGCCCAAGGTGTTCCCGGACGACCGGGGCAGTTTCCACGAGTGGTTCCGCGGTGAGGAATTCCGCGAGGCGACGGGGTACGACCTGTCCCTGGCACAGGCCAACTGCTCGGTGTCGCGCCGGGGGGTGCTGCGCGGGGTGCACTTCTCGGAGGTGCCGCCCGGCCAGGCCAAGTACGTGACCTGTGTGCGCGGCGCGGTGCTCGACGTAGTGGTGGACCTGCGGGTGGGGTCACCGGCGTACGGGAGCTGGGAGGCCGTGCGGCTGGACGACGACAGCCGGCACGCGGTGTTCCTCGCCGAGGGGCTGGGGCACGCCTTCATGGCACTCACCGACGACGCGACGGTGGTGTACCTGTGCTCGACGGGCTACGCGCCGGGCCGCGAGCACGGGGTGCACCCGCTGGACCCGGCCCTGGGCATCGAGTGGCCGCAGGGCATCGCCCCGGTGCTGTCGCCGAAGGACGAGCAGGCTCCGACGCTGGCCGAGGCGGAGCGCCTCGGCCGGCTGCCGTCGTACGAGGCCTGCCGCGCACGCTACGAGGAGCTGCGCGGCAGGGGGCTCAGCGGCTGACGCCGACCTGGTCGAGCGCGCGGCGCAGGGGCTCCCAGCCCAGGCGCCGCGGCAGACCGCGGTTGCGGGCCTGGGTGAGCGGGCGCCAGAAGCCGGCCTCGATCAGCGCCTCGGGCGGCACCGCGCCGGCCCGCTCCAGGATCGCCTCGGGCACCTTCTGCGGGTCGGGCACCTTGTACTCGGCCATGATCTCGTCGTACTTGTCGTGCAGCACGGTGTTCTCCGGGTCGGCGCCGAAGATCACGAGCTGGCCGGTCGGCTGGGTGTCGACGAGGACCGTCACCAGATCGGGACGGTAGCGCGCCAGCACCTCGGTGATCTTGTAGACGTCGCCGGTCCAGGCCGTGGTGTGGCGGTCCCGGGCGGCCTCGTCGACGCTGCGCGGCAGCATGTCGTCGAGGACGATCACGCTGGACCAGTCGGAGTGCTTCTCGACGTTCATGAAGTCGCGCAGGGCGTATTCGAACAGGTGCATGCCGTCAATGAAGGACAGGTCGAGCGTGGTGCGCCGCCAGTGTCCGACGGGGCTGCGGCCGCGGCGGAGGTTGCGCAGCGGGTGTCGGCCGCCCTTGAGGTGGGCCAGCGGGTTGTCGCGGGCGAAGAAGTCGTCACTGGTGGCCTTGACCAGGTGGACGTCGCACTTCAGTTCCGAGACGACCTTGAAGGCGGGGTCGACCGCGATGCTGGGGACGCGTGACAGGCGCAGGCTGCGGCCGTCGTTGACGCCGATCTCCAGGTAGTTGCGGTTGGCGCTGGCCTTGTGCAGTGCGCGCAGGAACTCATGGCGTTTCACGAAGGGGGACTCTCCTTGCGGATGCGGGGCAGTGCTTCGTGCAGGGCGACGCGCCAGTCACGCGGTGCCGGCAGGCCGATGTCCTGCCAGCGGTCGTGCGCGAGGACGCTGTACGCGGGGCGCGGTGCGGGCCGGGGAAAGGCCGCTCCGGTGGTGGGCCGTACCCGGTCGGGGTCGGCGCCGATCAGCCGGAACACTTCCCGGGCCAGGTCGTACCAGGTGGCCTCGCCGGAGTTGGTGGCGTGCAGGACGCCGTGCACGTCGTCGCCGACGCGGGGGCCGAGGTCGGCCACGCGGGCGGCGACGTCCGCGCTCCAGGTGGGCTGCCCGCGCTGGTCGTCGACGACGTCGACGGTGGGGCGGCGGGCCTCGAGACCGATCATCGTCCGCACGAAGCTGGTGCCGTGAACCCCGTACAGCCAGGCGGTGCGCACGACGGCGCTCGCGCCGGGCAGTTCCTTCAGCACGGCGCGCTCGCCGGCCAGCTTGGAGCGGCCGTAGGCGGTACGCGGGGCGGTCGGGTGGTCCTCGGGATAGGGGGTGGCGCGGGCGTCGCCGGAAAAGACGTAGTCGGTGGAGACGTGGATCAGCCGGGTGCCGTGCGTGGCGCAGGCGCGGGCCAGCAGGCGCGGTCCGTCGCCGTTGATCAGGGTGGCGCGCTCCTCGTCGGTCTCGGCGTCGTCGACGGCCGTGTACGCGGCGCAGTTGACCACGATGCCGGGTCGGTGCTCGGACAGCGCGCGCTCGACGGCCTCGGCCCGGGTGATGTCGAGGGCGGCCCGGTCGAGGCCGGTGGCCTGTTCGCCGCGCCGGGTCAGTTCGTCGACGGTGTCCCGGCCGAGCATCCCGCCCGCACCGGTGACCAGCCATTTCATGGCTTTCCTCCGCTGAGGCGCTGCTTGAGGGGCTCCCACCAGGCACGGTTGTCGCGGTACCAGGCGACGGTCTCGGCGAGGCCGGTGGTGAAGTCGTGACGGGGGCGGTAGCCGAGTTCGTCGCGGGCCTTGGTCCAGTCGACGGAGTAGCGCAGGTCGTGGCCCTTGCGGTCCTCGACGTGCTCGACCCGGTCCCAGCCGGTGCCACAGGCTTCGAGGAGGAGGCCGGTGAGGTCCTTGTTGGTGAGTTCGGTACCGCCGCCGATGTTGTAGACCTCGCCGGCCCTGCCCCGGGTCCGCACGAGGTCGATGCCCGCGCAGTGGTCGTCGACGTACAACCAGTCGCGGACGTTGAGGCCGTCGCCGTAGAGCGGGACCTGTGCTCCGTCGAGGAGGTTGGTGACGAAGAGCGGGATCACCTTCTCGGGGAACTGGTGCGGGCCGTAGTTGTTGGAGCAGCGGGTGACGCGGACGTCCAGGCCGTGGGTGCGGTGGTAGGCGAGGGCGAGCAGGTCGGAGGATGCCTTGGAGGCGGAGTAGGGGGAGCTGGGTTCGAGCGGGTACGCCTCGGTCGCCGAGCCCGACGCGATCGACCCGTAGACCTCGTCGGTGGAGACGTGCACGAAGGTGTCCACGCCGTGGCGCAGGGCGGCATCGAGGAGGACCTGGGTGCCGAGCACGTTGGTGAGGACGAAGTCGGAGGCGGTGAGGATGGAGCGGTCGACGTGCGACTCGGCGGCGAAGTGGACCACTTGGTCCGCCTCGGCGGCCAGTTTGCCGACGAGGTCGGCGTCGCGGATGTCGCCGTGGACGAACTCGAGGCGGGGGTGGTCGAGTTCGAGGTTGTCGAGGGTGCCGGCGTAGGTGAGCGCGTCCAGCACCGTGATCCTCGGCGCGTCGGCGGCGTCGGGCGCGTCGGCGGCGAGCAGCGTACGGACGTAGCGGGAGCCGATGAAGCCGGCGGCTCCGGTGACGAGGAGGTTCATGTGTGGATCTGCACCTTGCTGTGGTCTCCGAGGACGAATCGGTGGGCGCTGGGGACGCTGGGGGCCGGGGTGACCTCGACATGACGGCCGATCAGTGAGGACTCGATGCGGCGGACACCGTCGATCGAGGAGTCCCGCAGCACGATGGAGAATTCGAGTTCGCTGTCGGTGATCCGGCAGTTCTCCGCGACGGAGGTGAAGGGGCCGACGTAGGAGTCGGTGACGACCGTGCCGGAGCCGATGATGGCGGGACCGACGATGCGCGAGTTGCTGATGCGGGCCCCTTCCTCGACCACCACCCGGCCGATGGTCTCGGAGGCGTCGTCCACCTCGCCGTCGATCCGGCGCTCGATCCCTTCGAGGACCGACCGGTTGACCTCCAGCATGTCGACGACGTTGCCGGTGTCCTTCCAGTAGCCGTGGATGACCGTGCAGCGCACGTCGGTGCGCGAGTCGATCAGGTGCTGGATGGCGTGGGTGATCTCGAGTTCGCCACGCCAGGAGGGCTTGACGGCACGCACCGCCTCGTGGATGGCGGAGGTGAACAGGTAGACGCCGACAAGGGCGAGGTCGCTCCGGGGACGCTCGGGTTTCTCCTCGAGGCCGATCACCTGTCCGCTCGCGTCGAGTTCGGCGACGCCGAAGGAGCGGGGGTCGGCGACGTGGGTGAGCAGGATCTGGGCGTCGGGCCGGTGCCGGCGGAACTCGTCGACGAGTCCGGTGATGCCGCCGACGATGAAGTTGTCGCCGAGGTACATCACGAAGTCGTCGTCCCCGAGCCAGTCGCGGGCGATCAGCACGGCGTGTGCCAGCCCCAGGGGCCGTTCCTGGGGGATATAGGTGATGCGCAGGCCGAACTTCGATCCGTCGCCCACCGCGGTCTCGATCTCCTCGGCCGTGTCGCCGACGATCATTCCGACGTCGGTGATGCCGGCGTCCGCGATCGATTCCAGCCCGTAGAAGAGCACGGGCTTGTTGGCCACGGGGACCAACTGCTTCGCCGAGGTGTGGGTGATCGGCCTCAGCCGGGTGCCGGCGCCGCCGGACAGCACGAGAGCCTTCATCTGCCTCACCATAGTGGTGCGCGGCCCATGGAACATCACTTGTTTTGACGGTTCATTACGAAATCCCCGATGAGATCCGTCCAGTCGCCGTGCTTCCGGCCGATGACCGCTGGTTCGCGCCGCGCGGGGACGCCCGACTCGTCTGTCGGGCGCGTCGGCCCGTCCCGGGCCGGTGCGTCAACGCCCGTGCGCGGGCGGCGGGTTCCCGCGGTGCGGTCCGGGCAGCTCGGGTGCGGAGGTGGACCGGACCGGTGGCGGCGGGCGCGGGACCGGGCCGCGCACTCGTCGGCGTGTCACCCGAAGGGATGACACCGGTGCCGGGAGTGTGGTCGGCGGCCGGGACGGCACCTGCTCACCGGCGCGTGCCGAGTTCGGCCCACACCTGTTTGCCGCCGCTGACCGGCAGCGTCCCCCAGGCCGCCGACAAGGCCTCGACGAGCAGGATGCCGCGGCCGCCGGTGGCCTCCCAGCCGATGCTGCTCGGCTTGGCGGGACTGCGGGGCGATGCGTCGGCGACCGCGAGGCGGAGCCGGTCGCCGACGAGGGTGAGGTCGAGGCGGACCGGCCCCTCGGTGTGCACGAGCGCGTTGGTGACCAGTTCGGAGACGACGAGCAGGGCTGTGTCGAGGTCCTGGGTCACCCCCCAGGAGCGCAGAGTGCGCCGGGTGAATCGGCGGGCGTGACCGACTGCCTGCGGCACCCGCCACACCGTCCAGGTCTCCCGCAGCGGTCGCAGGGTCATGCCGTCGTAGCGCATCAGCAGCAGGGCGACGTCGTCGCTGCGGGGGGCCTTGCCGAGCAGGCCGTCGGCGACCAGCCCCAGGTCGGTCGGGTCGGCGGCGGCCAGCCGGCGGGCGAAGTGGTCCATGCCCTCGTCGATGTCGGCCTCGACGGACTCGACCAGGCCGTCCGTGGTGAGGGCGACCACCGTGCCGGGCCACAGCCGGAGCGGGCTCATCGGGAAGTCGGCCTGGGCCATGACGCCCAGCGGCGGGCCGCCCTCCGCCTCCGCTATCTCGGTACGGCCATCGGGATGACGCAGCACCGGCGGCAGATGCCCGGCACGTACGCACCAGGCGGAGCCCTGCTCCAGGTCGACGTCGACGTAGCAGCAGGTCGCGAAGAGGTCGCTCTCCATGTCCACCAGCAGCCGGTTGGCGTGCGACACCACCACGTCGGGCGTGTGCCCCTCGACGGCGTAGGCGCGCAGCGCGGTGCGCATCTGGCCCATGAGGGTGGCGGCGCCGGCGCTGTGGCCCTGGACGTCGCCGATGACCAGGGCGACATGGTTGTCGGGCAGCGGGATCACGTCGTACCAGTCGCCGCCGAGTTCCAGGCCCGCGGTGCTGGGCAGGTAGCGGGTGACCGCGACCGCGCCGGGCAGCCGGGGCAACCGGCGCGGCAGCAGCTGGCGCTGGAGCATGCCGACCAGTTCGTGCTCGGCGTCGAAGGCCCGGGCCCGCACGAGAGCCTGTCCGGCGAGGCCGGCGACGGCGGTGAGCAGGGCGCGTTCGTCGGCGCCGAAGTCGTGGGGGGCGTCCCAGCCGATGAGGCAGGCACCTGCCGTCCGGTTGCCCGCGGACAACGGCAGCATGGCGAGACCGCCCGGTCCGACCTCGGCGAGGGAGGTCTCCAGGGAGCTGCCCGCGGGCCAGATCCGGGCCCGGCCCTCGCGCAGGACGGCGGCGAGGGTCGGCATGGTGCGCACGGGCGCCTCGGGCCACTCCGCGCGCCACTCCGCACGCCACAGGTCGGGCCAGGCGTCCGGTTCCGGCGGGTCGAGGACAGTGACGACGAGCCGGTCGCTCTCCAGTTCGGCGACCGCGATCCGGTCGGCCCTGAGCGGCCCGCGCAGGGCCGCGACCACGGCCTTGCCGACGTCACGGACGGTGACCGAGCCGGCGAGTGCGACGGCGAGGCGCTGGACCCGGGCCACGTCGGTGACGTCGGGGCGCAGCGTGGAGGCGTCGGCGACGGAGCCGACCAGACGGGCCGGCCGGCCCTCTCCCCCCGGCACCAGCCGGCCGCGCAGTCTGAGCCACTTCGGGGGGCCGGCGGGCTGCACGACCCGGAACTCCAACTCGCGCTCGCCGATGGTCAGGTGATCGGACTCGACCACCGACATCACGGAGGGGAGGTCCTCCGGCACGGTCAGGCCCATGAGGGTCTCCACGCGGTCGTCGAAGTCGTCCGGGCCGAGGCCGAAGAGGTCCAGGATGTCGTCGCCCACCCGGACCCGTCCGGTGTCCATGGAGAGGACGAAGGCACCCGGTGGCGGCTCGCCGGCGCCGTCGGCCGCGGGCGGCCCGGGAAGGGCGACCGCGTCGGCGACGAGCCCGAGGCAGACGCGGTCGTCGGTGTCGAAGCCGCCGGGGCGCTCGCTGACCGCGAGCAGGCAGCCACCGGCATCGTGGCGCACGGGCAGGGCGGCGAGGGAGAAGTCGCGGGCCGGGACCCGCCGTGCCTGGGCCTGGGCGGCGAGTTGCTCGGGGCCGAGCCACACCGACCGCCCGCCGCGTACGGCCTCGGCGGCCGGGGAGTGGCCGGCGACGGAATAGCTGTCCCGCATACCGCACAGCGTCCGCGGGATTCCGGCCGACTCCACCAGGTGCAGCTGCTCGCCGTCCTCGCTGGGCGTGTACACGGCGACGAACGCGGCGCCGGCGAAGACCAGGGCCTGCTCCAGGACCCGGCGGACCCGTTCCGGCGTGTCCGGTCCGGTGGTGAGCGTCGTGAGGGCGCCTTCCGCTCGCAGCGTTCTCGTGCTGCGTCCCGCAGCGTCCTCACCGACCACGTTGGCCATTACAGCGCTTATACGACAACTGCGCAGCCCCTGCGGCATTCCGTCGCCCTCCGGCGGGGCGGAGGGGTGCGGAGCGTGACACGGGCACGGCACCGGGGGACGGGCCGGAGGCGGACAACCGGCAGCGGGGCGATGCACTGCGGGGCTGCTGCGCTCATCGTGCGCGACGCGTCCGCAGGGAGAAGAGCGGGTTTCCGGAACCGGTGACGCAGCCGTGCGAGAAGGTGGTCGGCGTGTCCGAGGAGGCGTCCTCCGCGCCGGGCCCGGGGCGCGTGAGGGGGCCGGCTGGACGACGTGGCGCTGCTGCCGCAGGCGCAGGCCGCGGGCTGAGCACACCTCGGCTCTTGGCGTGCGGGGCGGAACGCCCGCGCATGTCGGCGTGCCGCCGCCCTCGGTCCACCACGGTGTGCC